>JBDRGO010000059.1:0-29537 GCA_043817715.1 Candidatus Iainarchaeum sp.
TCAGTGGTTTTGTTGGAAACAGTTATTGAACTAAAAGATGTGGAAAAAGTCTTTGATTTGGGAAAAGTAAAGGTGCCTGCATTGAAGAAGGCAAACCTGAAAATAAATAAAGGGGATTTTATTTCAATTATGGGCCCTTCAGGATCGGGAAAAACAACCTTATTAAATGTTTTAAGCGCTTTGCTTCGCCCAAGCGCGGGAGAAATATTCATTAAAGGAAAACCTGTTTCAAAAATGAATGATTCAGAGCTTGCAAAAGTGAGGGGAAAAACAATCGGTTTTGTTTTCCAGACATTTAATTTAATTCCAAGAATGACTGCACTGCAGAATGTAATGTTTCCTCTTTCCTTTACAGGGATTTCTTTTGAAAAAAAAAAGAAAATCGCATTAAGAAACCTTGAACTTGTGGGATTAACTAAAAGACTCATGCACAAGCCAAGCGAATTAAGCGGAGGAGAAAGACAAAGGGTTGCAATTGCAAGGGCACTAGCCAATGATCCGGACATAATTGTTGCAGATGAACCAACAGGAAACCTTGACTCAAAATCAGGAAAACAAATCCTTGAAATACTGAAAAAACTGAATAAAGAAGGAAAAACACTGCTTATTGTGACTCATGACAACGAAATAGGAAAAATAGCCGAAAAAAAAGTCAAATTATTTGACGGAGAAATAATAAGCGGGAATTAATGAAATGATTTAAATAATGTTTAATTAAATAAATGTAAAAATAAATGCAATTAACGAGAGATAATTATAAGGAGATGAATTTAATGAATTTAAATTTTTTAGAAAAATTTAAAAAATTAAATTTCTTGGAGGGATTTTAATGAAAAAAATATTTTTGGCTTTGGTTTTGATTTTATTAAGTGCAAGTGTTTTTGCAGTATCTTTTTCGCTTGACTCATATACGCAGGAACCGACTTCAGTAGAGGCAGGCGAAAGCTTTGATTTATTGCTTCAGATAAAAAACACTTCAGGAGATGAAGCCACAAATGTTAAAATTTCTATTGACCCAAAATACCCTTTAGAAATTGCCCCGGGAGAAGCAACAGAAAAAACAATTCAGGGACTTAAAGGTGGAAGAAGCTCTATTGTTAAATTTAAATTAAGGGCGGATTCACTTGCTGCAGCAGGGGAATATGACCTGGAAGTCAGCATGGGTTCAGGACAGACATTAAGAAAAAACACAATCCAGATAAATGTTGCGGCAAACGAGCCAAAAATAGAATTAATTGATTCAAGCATGAAAAGAATTATTTCCGGTTCAAGCAATGAAATAAAACTCAAATTCAAAAACATTGGAAATGACCCTGCATATGACATTTTAATTGAATTTGAAGAAGACCGAACAGTCACCACCACAGGAGAAGTTGTTGAAAGAAAAATCACTCCAGTTGGCTCTGCTTCAAAATATATTTCTGTTTTGGGCCCAGGGGAAGAAAAAGAAGTTTCATTTATTTTAAGCGCTGACAGCGATGCAACGCTTAAAAATTATGTCCTGCCTGTTGCAGTTGAATTCTATGACTCCCAAAGAGAAGAATATTCAAGCACAGCATATGCAGGACTGACTGTTTTTGCCAATGCCAAATTAGATGCATTAATCAATTCAACTGAACCAAAACTGTATCCTGGCGGAAGCTCTGAACTTGTACTTGATGTATTTAACAAAGGCTCAACAAGTGCATGGTATACGGTTATGGAACTTCAATCAGAAAATTTATTAATTGAAAAAAACAAGTCATTCATCGGAACGCTTGAAGAAGATGATTTTGATTCAATTAAAACAACCATAAGCGTTCCAGCAGATGTTGCACCAGGAAATTATGATTTAAAAATTGTTTTTTACTATCAAGACAATGAATCAAATGAAGTAAGCGCTGAAAAAAATGTTTCATTAACTGTCTTGACCCAAACAGAAGCAATGAATGGTGCGGAGGGAGGAATTTTTGAAACAATTATTTCATTGATTACAACCCTGCTTGCATTAATTGGATTATTTTTTGTTGGAAAAACAATTTATTCAAAAATTAAGAAGTAGATTCAATTGATTGAATCCGTTCAAAGCGCTTTTCAAAGCGTTTTAAGCCAAGGCCTAAGAAGCATTCTAACAATCATCGGAGTAGTCATCGGAATAGCAACAATTGTTGCACTGATTTCTTTAGGAAATGGATTAAACCAGACAATCACTGACCAATTTGAAATGATGGGAATGAATACCATAATGGTTGAACCGGGTTCTGCAGAAAATATGATTACAACCGGTTTTACCAGATTACAGGAAGGGGACACAAAAATAATTGAATCAATTCCCGGTGTGGAAAAAGTAATTGCATTTTATGAAGGAAGCGCAATAATTAAATTCAAAAATCAGGAAACAAGCGTAATGGTTCTTGGAATTGACCCGCAAAAATCAGATTATATGGAAGAGATTGGATACATTAATTTAGAACAAGGAAGAAATCTTAGACCAGGCGACAAATATTCAATGATTATTTACAAAAGTTTTGCTGAAAATGAATTTGAAGATGAAATTTATTTAAGACAAGGACTTGAAGTACATGGGAAAAAATTCAGAGTAATAGGAATTTCAAAAGAAATGACTTTAATGATGGGCTTTTCCTCAATAATTATTGTCCCTGAAAAAACAGCAAAATCTTTCCTTGAAATAGAGGACCCGTTGGAAATAGCCGTGCTTGCCAAGTCAAAGGAATTAATTCCAAAAATATCTGAAGAAATAGAAGACAGGCTTGAAAAAAGCCATGGCGAAAAAAACTTTTACCTTATTACAATGGAGCAATCACTTGAAATCGCGCAGGTAGTATTGGGGATTATTCAGTTATTTTTAATTGCAATTGCCGCAATTTCATTGGTGGTTGGAGGAATAGGAATAATGAACACCATGCTGATGAGTGTAATCGAAAGAACAAACGAAATAGGATTAATGAAAGCAACAGGAGCAACAAACAACCAAGTACTTACACAATTCATAACAGAAGCAGGAATAATAGGCTTACTAGGAGGAACAATAGGAATAATAATCGGTTTGGGTTTTGCTTTCCTTATTTCAATAATTGCAGAAACTTCAGGGTTTTCAATGCCAATAAGTATTTCAATTGAACTTGTTTTAGGTGCAATGATTTTTGCTTTGGTAGTTGGAATAATTTCAGGAATTATTCCTGCACAAAGAGCCGCAAAATTAGATCCCGTGGATGCATTAAGATATGAGTGAATGGAATAAATTTAATTTGAAAACTCAAGGAGTTTAAATGGAGTTAAATGAAAATTAAAAAATTAAATAAAATTAAATTAGAGGTTAGGAGTTTTTAAATGATTAAAAAATTGGAATTTTTAATATTTAAAAAACAGGGAGTTTTTTAAATGATTTCAAAAACAGGAATAAAGGAATCTTTTTCAAACGCAGTTTTAACGCTTAAAGAACAAAGACTAAGAAGTATTTTGACTTTGTTGGGAATAATTGTCGGAATCGCGGCAATAATTACTTTGATTTCTGTCGGACAAGGAGTAACCAATGCAATCAATCACCAATTTGAAAAAATGGGTTCCAATACTTTAATGGTGCTTCCTGGAAAAAGCATGGTGACTGCGGCTCTTTCTGAATTAAAAGAAAATGATGCTGAATTAATCAAAAAAATACAAGGAGTAGAGTTTGCAATTCCAATATATGTTGAAACCGATCAGGCAGAATTTGAAAAAGAAACAAAAACAGCCATGATTATAGGAATTGACCCTGATGACAAAGAACAGCTGAATAACGTCGGATTAATTGAAGTGGCAGAAGGAAGGGCTCTTGCTTCTTCAGACAATTATTCTGTTTTAATCGGAAACAAAATAGAAAAAGATTATTTTGAAAAAGATGTTCAGTTAAGGCAAAAAATAATGCTTTTTGAAAAAAACTTTAAGGTAATTGGAATAACTAAATCCGCAGGAATGTTTTTCGGAGCAGTATATGACACAGCAATAATAATGAATTACAAAACACTTAAAGAATTCAAAGAAGGACTTACTCCGTCGAGAATTATTGTCAAAACAATTAACAAAGAACAAAACGAGGAAGTGAAGCAGAGAATTACTGAAAGGCTTAAAAGAGACCATGGGCAGGAAGACTTTCAGGTAAGCACAATGGAAAGCATTACTGAAATGACTCAAAGCGTTTTAGGAATTGTCCAGCTTGTCCTTCTTGCAATTGCCGCAATTTCATTGGTGGTTGGAGGAATAGGAATAATGAACACCATGCTGATGAGCGTAATCGAAAGAACAAACGAAATAGGATTAATGAAAGCAACAGGAGCAACAAACAACCAAGTACTTACACAATTCATAACAGAAGCAGGAATAATAGGCTTACTAGGAGGAACAATAGGAATAATAATCGGAATTACTGTAGCATATGCAATTTCATTTATCGGATCTCAAAGCGGTTTTGAACTTCCCATAAGCTTTGATATAGTTCTGTTTTTAGGAACTGTTTTATTTGCATTAACTGTGGGAATAATTTCAGGAGTTTACCCTGCATTCATGGCTTCAAAACTTGACCCTGTTGAAGCATTAAGAAAATAAAATATAAAAACAAATAAAAAAAAGAAAAATAATAAAAACAAATAAAAAATCCCGTATTAATGCAATAAAGCAAAAAATTAATATTAAACACAAAAATGTGGTATCCTGAAATTATTTCGTTTTGTGTTTGCTTGTGATTTAGTCATTTTTTTGCCTCAATAATATTTTTGTAAAACATTCCTAATAAACATTCTGGTTGGAGTTTTCTTATGAATGCTTCGTTTGGTGTTTCTGCATTTTCGCGATCTAAACTTCCATGAGGTCTGTTGTTGTACCATTCAATGAATTCATTTACTGTGTTGAATCTGAATCTGTGTTTGTCATATTCTTGAAACCAACGTTCATTTTTTCCATTGGTTTGTGGATGTCTTCGTCTTGAAGGAATAAATTTTATGTTATGTTTTCGTAATGCTTTTTGAAATTTGTGATTGTCATGTTTTGTTTTTCTTGGTTTGTTAGTCATGAAAGTAGTATCTCTATCTGAGTTTAATTCTTTTATGAATGCATTATATTCAAAAGCATGTTGTATTGCATCTTCTAATACTTTTAGTGCATTATGTGTGTTTATTGCAGTAAATTCACCTATTGCAATTATTTTTCTGCTTGCATCATCTATTATCGGCAGAACTTTTATTTTCTTATTTTCTTTTGGTTCATGCCAATCCAAATGAATCAAACTCAATGAATGTTTTCGTTCATATCTACAATATCTTCTTTGTTTTTGTTTTTTCTTATCTGATTTAGCTAAACCTTTTTGCTTTAAGTGTTCATGTATTTTATTGTGAGAAATATTCATTTTGAATTTCTTTTTAATGAATGGTTTGATTCGACAAGCACACAATCTTACTTTTTCATAAGCTTTGTCAATAACTTCTTTTTCTTCCAAAGATAATGATTCTTTTGGCCTACGATTCTTTTTAAGAACAGGAATTTCACCAGACTCGTTATATTCTTTCATTATCTGTTGCACTCTCCTCACACTCACTTCATACAATTTAGCCAACTGTTCAATATTGGCTTTACCAGTACAAACGGCTTTTACAATGAATTTAATCCGTTTATTAGATAATTTAGTCATTAAACTAGCAGAAGAAAAAGAGTTTAAATCAAAACGAAAAAATATTGGGATACTACATATTAAACACAAAAAACAAAAAATTAAATACTGATTTTACTTAATTAATACAGTGAAATTAAATGAATAGAGTCAAAACAGGAATTTACGGATTGGACGAATTAATTGAAGGCGGCTTTCCGCAAGGAAGAAGTGTTTTATTGACTGGCGCATGCGGAACAGGAAAAACAATTTTTGGAATGCAGTATCTTTATTACGGGGCTGAAAAATATTCAGAGCCAGGAATTTACATTACTTTGGATGAAAGACCTGACCTGATAAGGCAGGACATGCTAAGGTTCGGATGGGATATACAGAAATTTGAAGAAAAAAACATGATTCAGCTTATTGATGCAAGCATAGCAAAAATAGGGCTTCCAAGCGAGGAACAGCATTCAATGCCTTCAACAGGGTTTGATTTGGATAAATTGCTGCTTGAAACAATGCGCTCCGCAAAAAGAATTGGGGCAAAAAGAGTTGTGTTTGATTCAATTCCTGCATTAGGGCTTACTTTTGAAACACAGAATGAAGTAAGAAAAGCAGTCCTTAAATTAAGCTATCTTTTAAGCAAATTAGGAGTTACTTCTATCCTGACCACAGAATCAGCAGAGGAAAATATTTTTTCAAAATACGGTGTTGAAGAATATGTTGCCGACGGAGTTCTGGTTATGCATTACATGGGAATAGGAACCCATTCAAGCAGAACAATCCACATAAGAAAAATGCGTGCAACAAACCATTCAGAAAAGCTCCATCCAATGGAAATAACTGAAAAAGGAATTGAAATAAAAAAAGTAAAAGAAACATATAAGGAAGTCTGATGCTTCTTTATCGCCTTAAGCCTTTTTTCTTTCGGAAGAACAAAAAATAAACAGCTATTCCTGCAACCAGCACTGCCCCTATAACCAGCAGAAGAATTATTCCCAACACAAGCCAAATAACCCATGAAGGAATAGCCCCATTCAATGAAACTGCATTCATAACTGAATTAAATAAAGTGCCGGTTCCCGGAATTAAGGGGGGATAAAAAATTTTTGGAGGAATTTTTGCATCAGCAGAAACAATTATGGAAGGCACTGAAAAAGAATTAATTGAATTAGATATTCTGTTCAAATCAAACAAAGCAACAGGAGAATTTAAAATATAAGCAAGCGTTGTTGTTGTTTCTGCATTCAAATCCAAATCAGTTACAAAAACAAAATCCTCTTCAAGCCATGTAAGCTCATTTGCAGAATAAACCATTTCTTTGCCTGAAGCAAACTCTTGAGAAACAGGCTCAATTAATTTAACCTGTTTTGATTCAGTTGAACCATTATACAAGGAAATTTCAATCAAAGCAAAATATTTTGAATAATTTTCATCTGAAATTTTGTACAAAAAAAGCCTTCTTGAATATCCTGATGCCAGAATGTTTTCAACAGAATCAGGGACAAATTCAGGCAAAAGCCCGGCCTCATAATAAAGGGAATTCAAATCAGCCCGAGTGAATGAATAATTTATTGCCGGCTTTTTTTCAATCTTAACCGCGTTCTTTGCCTGTTCCATTAAATCAACTGCCGACTGGGCATGCCTTTTTGATTTGGCAAAATCAATGCCTGAATCAAAAAGTTTTTTTGACTCAATTAATTCCAAATCAGATTCAATTTTCAGAGAATCTATTTTTTCTGAATCAAAAGAAAAAAGAGAAAGCAAGACTTTTATTTCATTTAATTCTTCCTGCAAAGAATCTATTCGAGAATACAATGCGTTAATGTCATGCTTCAAATTAAGTGTATTTTTAATTGTAAAAATCAATTCTGCTTCCCCATAATTGCCTGCCATGTCAAATGCCTTAACTTTCAGCTTGCTTCTTGAATTTTCTTGATTTAAAGTATTCCAGGAAAAAGTATACTGATCATCTTCAGAATCAAACACTTCCCCGATTTTTTTAAAACCCTCCTCATCCCAATAAAATTCAACACGATCTATTCCTGAAGAAGGCAAAGAATCAGAAACACTCACAATAACTGAAACAGTTTCCTCTAAAGAAGCATCCCCCGAAGGGCTGATTATTGAAACAGCAGGGGAATGAGTATCAAAAAAGAAATTTTCTTCAGCAGAACAATCATCTCCTTCTAAATCCTCGGCCTGCAACTTAAAAACATAAAGCCCTTCATTCAAAGAACTAAAATCAACATTAATGTCAATAGATTCTCTTGAAGCATTCCCGCCGTCAAACACCGCTTCCTCAAAAGAATCAGGATAAACTAAGAAAATTTTTACTCTTTTAACCTCTGCATCATTGGCATAAAAAGTTCCAGAAAAATTTTCCTCATCCAATGCAAAGCTTGCTTCAAAAGAAGCGTCACAAAAAGACGCCGCCTTAACTGAAAAAATTGCACTAACACTCCCTATATTGCCTGCATTATCAACCGGCTGAACTCTATAATGATAATTTCCTCCATCCAGCACACTTGAATCAACATAAGAAGTTTCAGCAATATCTTCTGCAATCAAAACAGCAACAGCATCCCTTATGCTGAACTCCGCAAGATACCCGCCTTTTGGAACATACCTTAAAACGCTTCGGTAAAGCGCATAATGGCTCACACCTGACCCGCTGTCTTCTGAAGCAGCCCAAGAAATTTTAATCGAACCATCATCCAACGCCTCTCCAGCAAGATCCTGCGGCCTTGAAGGTCCTAAATTATCAATATTTATTTTAAAATGCGTTGTTTCACTCCAATCGCTTCCGCTTTTGCCCCTTACATGAAAATAATAAGTATCAGGTTTCTTATCGTGATAAATAATGCTTGTGCTGCTTGAAACTGTTTCAGAAGGAACTGTTCCGGATTCATTGTCCAAAACAAAAGAATAAGTTGATGCATCAGAACTCCAGGAAAGAGAAATGTCATTTACATTATACCAATTGTTTTGGTTTGAATGAGAGGAACTAGAAACACTCGGAGCAGATACTGCAAAAATATTTAAACTAATTAATACTAAAAAAACAAAAACCAAAATTTTTTTCAAAAAACCACCAGAATAAATTATTAATTTAGAATGAAATCATTTTTAAGCACTTTGAATTTTACAAAGTAAAATTCATTTTTTCCTGCAAACACGGCTTCTTTTTCCCGATTCGAACAAACTCTAATAGACACAGTAAAGTTTTCATTTACTCAAATCTAAAAAAAAATGTGAAATGGGTTTGGCGGGATTTGGACCCGCGACACCACGGTCTTCAGCCGTGTGCTCTCCCGGACTGAGCTACAAACCCAAAAAGTATCTATTCGAGCCCGGGGGGATTTGAACCCCCGACACCATGGTTAAAAGCCATGTGCTCTAGCCAGGCTGAGCTACGAGCCCTAAAACAGAACTTATTAATTTTTGTCAGCGAAGTTTTAAAAGCTATGTTCACAGCAAATTAAACAATTTTCTCTTTTTTTATCTCCTTTAAGCCATTCATATATGGCTGCAGAGGTTCTGGAATTAAAACAGTTTTTTCAGGGGTTTGATTCTGTTCCAATAAAATCCTTAAAATTCGTGGAATTGCAGCCATAGTCGCATTTAATGTATGGACATATTCTTTCTCGCCATTAGGCTTTATCAAACGAATTTTTGACCTCACTGCCTGATAGCTTGCACAATTAGAACAGCTCATTAATTCAATATATTTTTCTTCCCTTGGAGACCAGCCCTCAACATCATATTTTTTTGCTGCAACTGTTCCCATATCTCCTGTGCAGACATTTACAACACGGTAAGGAATTTCCAAATCCTTCAAAAGCCCTTCTGCATTTGAAACCATTTCCTCTAAAAAAACATTGGAATCTTCAGGGCGGGAAAAAACTATTTGTTCAACTTTATTAAACTGATGAACCCTAAACAATCCCCTTTCATCAATATTTCTTTTTCCGACTTCTTTCCTGAAACAGGCACTTAATCCGCAATATTTTAAAGGCAGATTTTTTTCTTCAATGCCTTCATTTGAATGCATTGCAGTCAAAGGATGCTCTGAAGTGGCAATCAAATACAAATCCTCATTATCTGCCTTATACATGACATTTTCAAAATCACCCAAATCAGTAACTCCCGCATATGCTTCCCTATTTATCAGCAGGGGAGGCGAAACAAAAACAAACCCTTTTTTGATTAGTTTTCCCAAAGAATACTGAATTAAAGCCTGCTCCATCAATGCAAGACTGCCTTTCAAAAAATAAAAACCAGCCCCGGAAATTTTAGCCGCCCTTTCAAAATCTGCAACGCCTAATTCTGCCGCCAGCAGGCCATGATGAATTAAATCCTTTTTCTTTAAGGGCTTGCCCCAGGAACGCACTTCAACATTATCAGCATCGCTTTTTCCAAAAGGAACACTTTCATCCAAAAGATTCGGAACCGAATAATGAAGCAGTTCAAATTTTTCTTTAACCTGATTTTTTTCCGCGTCAATATCCTTTAAAGCAGCAGGAATCTGTTTTGCTTCATTAAGAAGCTTGTCTGCATTTCTGCCTTTGGCTTTGGCTTCTTTTATTTCATCGGTTAATTTATTTCTTTTGGAACGCAGGTCATCTGCTTCCTTGATAAGCTGCCTGTGCTTTAAGTCAAACTTCAGCAGCAAAGAAAAATCTTTAAGTATTTGAGGATTCTGCCTCCGAGCAAGATTTTGCTCCACTTCTTTTGATTTCTCCCTGAGAAGTTTTATATCCAGCATAAAAAAAACCATTTAAGTTATACCTTAATATTAAAAGAAAATGCATTAAAAGAATACGTATATGAATGAAAAAGAAAAAGAAGCAGTTGTTTTAAGATACGGCCACAGGATAGTAAGAGACGCAAGAGTTACAACCCATTGCTGCCTTGTTGCAAGGGCATTTGGAGCAAAAAAAATAATTATTTGCGGGGACCAGGACAATGAATTAAAGGAAAGAATTGAAAAACTAAACAGGGAATGGGGCGGCGAATTTGCAGTGTGCTTTTCCGAATCATGGCGAAAAACAGTTACAGAACACAAAGAAAAGGGGTTTTTTATAGTGCATAACACCATGTACGGACAGCCAATCCAGAAAAAAGAAAAAGAAATAAAAAAACATAAAAAAATTCTTGTTGTTATTGGCTCGCAAAAAGTTGAAAAAGAAGTTTATGAAAAAGCAGACATGAATATTTCAGTTACCAGCCAACCGCATTCTGAAATTGCCGCCCTTGCGCTGACCCTTGACAGGATATTTGAAGGAAAAGAACTTGAAAAAAAGTTTTCAAATGAAAAGAAAAAAATAATTCCTTCAAAAAAAGGCAAAATAATTAAATCAAAAGAATGAGTTTAAAAGAAATGCGGAGCAGAAAATAAAGTATGATTAAAAAAGACATAACAAAATATCCCTTGGTTGAAGAATATCTGACCCTAGTGGCAGGAAAATACGCCCCAGAACTGATAAGAATCTGCGTAAAGAAAAAAAAATGCGTAACAGATGAAGACATCGGAAAAAAATTAAATTTAAAAATAACCGAAATAAGAACTATCCTTAACCAATTGCATTACAAGGGAATTGTCTGCTATAAAAAGGAAAAAAACAAAAAAACAGGATGGTATTCATATACCTGGGAAATAAGACAGGACAAAATCACCCAACAGATTGTTGAAAAAAAAGCAGAAGAAATAATCCGATTGGAAAAAAGAATCGAAATGGAAGGAACCCATACAATGTTCGCCTGCAAAAAAGAATGTGAATCCTTTCCTTTTGAAATTGCAGCAGAATATTATTTTAATTGCCCTGCCTGCGGCAATCCATTAAAAGCAAGGGATAACCAAAAAGAAACAAAAAAAATCAAAAGACAACTGATTAAAATAAAATCAGAAATAGAAGAAATACAACAAGCACAAGGATAAAAAAACGCAAAATCTTGGACAAACGGCGTTTGCAACAAGAAGCACAACCAAACAAAAAAAACCTTTTTAAAAGCAAGAAAAGGAAAAAAACCCCTTAAAAGAAGTTTAAAAGAAAAAATAAGAAAAAAACAGAAAGGAAAAAGAAAATAAATATGTATTTAAACTTTGTGAAGTAAAATTTCTTGTCAAAGCGGGGTAGGGCAGCCTGGAGTGCCCGTCGGGCTCATAACCCGAAGGTCAAAGGTTCAAATCCTTTCCCCGCTACTATTTACTTCTTGCCCTTTATTAATTTCAGTAAAATTAGCGCTAAAAATCAGCCAAAATATAACTTACAGCAGGGGCAGTAAGTCAATAATAGGCCTTTGCTCTTACTTACTTTTAATCTAATTAAATAAAGCCAAACAACACATCAAAAAAAGGCAGAGACTTTTGTAAAAAAAATCCGTTTTTGCACTCTCTTTTTGCTTTTAATGCATAAAAACATAAAAAAACACTTGAAAGCAACTCACTTTTTTATGAAAATAACTCTAAATAACTTAAAAAACGGCGAAAAAGACGGATTTGAGCACTTTTAGAGGTAAAAAGTGAAAAAATATGGCAGAAATATAGTAATTACTAACATTATTTAAAATTACAATAAAATCAATAAGAAAGCATTTGCATTACCGTAATGATTTTATTCTATTAGGTTCTTAATAGTATGATGATTTTATGGGAATAATTGAAAAAATATTTGCGGTGTTGGGGTATAAAAAAAATAAAAAAACAGATAATTCAATTTACCTAGAAAAAGAAACAGAAACTTATACTAAAGAAAAACAAGAATTGTTTGATGAATTGCATAGCATCTGGGAATATATAAGATTTAGAGAAAATACTCAGGCTTTTTTTATTTCACAAATTGTAGGTTTTGAAGAATGGGTTTCCATGGAAGAAATAATTAGGAGAATTGAGGAAGTTTTTGGAATTAAATTTAAAAATTCACGAAGTTTGTATCCCTACATTAAAACACTGGTTGATTTGAATCTTATGGAAGCGATATCCGCGGGGGGAAAAATGAAATGGAGAAAAAAAGAGGTTTTGATCAATTTATCTGAAAAGGAAAAAGAAAAGGAAAAAAAGAAGCTTGCAGAGAAACGGCGGGCTGGCAATTAATTAAGGTAAGAAACAAAAAAAAAGTTTTTTATTTTTTGATTTTTATAAAATTAGAATAAAAAGCAACTAATCTATCTGATTTTTTATATGAATCCTGAAACCATGGAGAGGAAACAACTTTTTTTGCTTCTTCTAAAATAATTTTCAGATAAGTGGCATCAGGGATCTTTTTTTCAGTGGCTATTACCGCGAGCTCTTTTTCAAGATTGCTTTCAATATCTGTTTCGGCAATGTGAACCCGGTCTAATAATTGCTCAAGTGCTTCCGCGGCCTGTTCCTCAGAAATGTTCTTTTCATCCCGATAATAAACCGCCTTCCAATTGCCTTTTTCCCTCCAATAATGGGTTGGGTTTTTTCCGGTTTGGAAGAAGTCAGTTAAAGCAGTGAGCGTTCCTTGCGGCAGAATAACACAGTTTTTTCCAGGGCGGATATAAGGTGTGTTTGTAAGTATTCCTCGCCTAAAATATCTATGGGTTTTGCCAGATGATTTTGTTACATTCTGGGTATAACCATAAATTGCCCTGAAAAGCTTCTGATAAGAATAAGCCGAATGTTTTGTCTTTTCAGGAAGAATGAACTTATACTGAACAAAAACACTTTTAAGCAAGCTACCCCCACACTTCCACTAATAACATAAATAAACAAATACAAAGCTTTTATGTATACTTATATAGATACATATAATTTATTAATTAAATCCTTAAATTTGTGTAGTAAGGTTAATTTTTTGTGTTTTTTTTGTATTTCAATTGCTAGTTTTTACTTATTATTAATTGGTGTTTAGTTAGTATTTGCTGTTAGGCGGTCTTTAAATTCATAGTTCAGTTTCTTTGTTTTTTTTTAGTTTCTTCGTTTTCTGATTTTTATCTTCTTGAATGCCTTGTATGTTCTTTTGTTTCTTTTTCTGGTTCTGTATCAACAGTAACCCGTCCTGCTCCTGATACAATCACAATATCTTTGGCTGATTTTACGTTTTTATAAGGAATACTTTTTTCGGTGATTATTCTTTTTGCATCCTGTTTTGTTTTTGCTTTCAATGGCTCGGTTGTGATTGTTTCAATTCTTCCTTTTTCAAGGTTAATAACCAAATCAAACACTTTTCCTTTATACTGTCCGTTTCCGTCATATATGTCCATTCCAAACAATTTTGATATCTTAAAAGTCATGTTAATTCCTCCATTTTTGAAAAAACCTTTTCTTTTAGAAAAATATTTTCTTCATATATTTAAACATATCTTGTTTTTCTTGTTTTTCAGGGGTTTTTACCTGATTTTAGCCAAAATCCTGCTATATTATACATAATATTTTATTTTTTTAAATTTTGCTTTTTTGTTGTAATTTGTTTGTTTAATTAGTGGAAGTGTGGGTTTTGCATTCAATTAGTTGTTGCTGTTAATTAATAAATGATTAAGTTATTGGGGGTTTTTGTGTTTAAATTTCAGTTAGATTAGTGGAAGTAAGGGGATATGCATTATAATGCAGGGAAAGATTCCTGCAGGGCTGTCGTGCTCTAAATTTTTATGTTATCTAAAGGTGATTTCACTTTTTTTAGTTCTTTGGTTGAAACATGGGTGTATATTTGGGTTGTTGACAAATTGCTGTGTCCCAGCAATTCCTGTATTTTTCTTATGTTTTCTCCTGCTTCAAGAAGATGGGTGGCATAGCTATGGCGCAATTTATGCGGGGTAACATGTTTTTGAATTCCTGCTTTTTTTGCCGCATTTCTCATTATTCTTTGAATGGTGTCTGTTGAAAGTGGTGTTCCGTTTTTCTTTGAAAACACTTCCCTTGTTTTTATTTTTTTTCTTTCAAT
Source organism: Candidatus Iainarchaeum sp. (assembly GCA_043817715.1). Lineage (GTDB taxonomy): Archaea > Iainarchaeota > Iainarchaeia > Iainarchaeales > JAFGBZ01 > JAFGBZ01. The sequence continues at coordinate 14,530 of JBDRGO010000059.1, forward strand.
GTATTTTTTGATTTCTTTGCACCAGTTTTCTGACAAAATTATTATCCTGTCCTTGTTTCCTTTTCCTCCCTCAATTTTTCCCATTCTTTCCTTTAAATTCAGGTTTTCTATTTTTATTTTTACCAATTCCCCTACTCTTAATCCTGATGCATACAGAAGCTTAATCATCAGCCTGTTTCTGCCTGGCTTTACTGCCTTTAATAATGCAATTATTTCTTCTTTTGTCAGTACAGTTGGAAGGGATTTTCCTTTTTTTGCCGGCTTTATATCCTCTAAAATCTTTTTTTTAAGCAGTTTATGGTAATAGAATTTCAGAGAAGAATGAATTAATGCAAGGGTTGAGTTATTTACCTTGTTTTGTTCCTTTTCCCAGGAAAGAAACATCACAACATCTGCTCTTTCGCATTGTTCTGCTGGTTTTTTGCAGAATTCAAGGAATTTCTGTAAATAAAGTGTGTACATTTTGATTGTTTTCTGGCTGTATCCTGCTATGCTGAGCTCTGCTTTGTATAAGTCAATGGTTTTTTGTATTCTGTTTTCTTCTGTTTTTTCTGTCTTTTCTTCTGTTTTTTTAGTCATCATATTCCTTTTGTTTTTGTTTGTTAATAAAGTTTTTTAAAGACATTTATTTACCCTAAATACTTATGGCCAGAACTAAAAGAAAAGAAGGGCGTCCGCTTTCGGAAAAACCAGAGGACAAAATTTGGAAAGAGGAATTCAAAAAAATGACTTTAGATGACCACAAGCAGAAGCTCAGAGAATTAGGGTTAGAGGAAGAAGATCTTGAAGAATTTGACAAAGCGTTTGATGAAGAAAAACCCAAAAAACAAAAACTTCCCCAATAATCCCGCAGTTAATGCATGCAGTTAATGCTGTGTTTATTTGAATTTGTTTTATTCAATTTTTTTAATTTTTTTATTTTGCCTGAATTTCCGGGTTATCTTTTTTTAATTCATTGGTTGAATTTCTTTTTGCGTCTTGTTTTGTTTACTTTTTGTTTTTTTGTTTGATTCATTTCTTTATTGAATTTATTTTTTTTGTTTACTTTTTGTTTTTTTGTTTGATTCATTTCTTTATTGAATTTATTTTTTTTGTTTACTTTTTGTTTTTTTGTTTCTTTTTATGCTTGAATCCAATGCATTGATTGAAATTCTTTTTGCAGTTTATTTCTTTTCATGATTAAAGTTGTTTTTTTTGATTTGGATAATACTTTGATTGATTTTATGCGGATGAAAAAGCTTTCCTGTGATGCTGCATTGGATGCAATGATTTCTTTTGGCTTAAATATGTCTAAGCCTAAAGCAAGAAAATTATTGTTTGAGCTTTACGGCGAGCAGGGAATTGAGCATCAGCATATTTTTCAGGATTTTCTGAAAAAATACTGTGGAACAGTTGATTACAGAATGCTTTCTGCGGCAATTACTTCTTACCGAAGGGTGCAGCTGGGTTTTCTTGAGCCTTATCCTTCAGTAAGGCAGACTTTGGTTAAATTAAAGGAAATGAATTTAAGGCTTGGAATTGTTTCTGATGCCCCGCGTTTAAAGGCCTGGATGCGGTTAACTGAAATGAATTTATCTGAATTTTTTGAGGAAGTCATTACATTGGATGATTCAGGCGCATTAAAGCCTGATCCGAAACCATTTGAAATGGCTTTAAAAAAATTCAATATTGCCTCAAATGAAGTGATTTTTGTCGGGGATAACCCTGAAAGGGACATTAAAGGGGCAAATATTGCGGGGTTTTATACTGCCTTGGCAGAATACGGGCAGACAATTAAATCAAAAAACAATGAACCCAATTTTGTCCTTAAAAAACCAAGCGATTTAATCAATGTGATTGAGAAAATTAATAAGCATTAACAAAACCAATAAAATTTAATAAAACAAAATTTAATAAAATTCATTGAATTTGAAAGCAATAAAAAGCAATCAAACACAAATAATTTTTAATTAACTTTATTCGGTTTTTAATTTTTAATTTAAACTGTTTTTTTATGTTTTGGTTGGAAAAATTATGCGGCAATCAGTTTCTTTTATGCTGCAGTCGCAGTATGCTTCTGCTTGTTTTTTCAATAATTCAGAGTAATAGCCTATTTCTTCCGGCAAGGTTTCAGTGTCTCCGCAGTAAAAATTTATTTTAAATTCTTGTTTTTCAGAGTAAATATATTCAATTTTTTTTCCCCCGCCCATAAAATATTCATACTGGCTTCCTGAAAGAATGCATAACTGGCTTTCTTTAATTCCTGGGATTGCTGTTGCAGAAATGCCTGAATTTTTTTCAAATTCTACTGGAAGCATGGTTTTAAACAGCGTGTATTTTGTTGTATTGGCTTCTATAAGTGTTTTCTGCAATTTGGGCAGGGTTGGTCCGGCTTCATTTCCGGCGTTATTTATCTCTGGACTGGAAAGGTTTCTCATTAAAGAAACAAGGATAATCTGCTGGAATAAAAGATATAAAACTATCAAAATGCCCAGTATTACAATTATTTTTTTTATGTTCATACCCTTATTCTCTTTTTTTTTGATTTAATTTCTTTTCCTTTTAATTTCCTGTTCCACTGGCTTTGACCTTTTTGTGCCTGGCACAAGTTTAATCTAAGAAAAGTTTAATTTGAGAAAATTTTAATCTAAGAAAGGTTTAGCCTTCTCTTGGTTTAGTCTGAGAACCGCAAATAATTTATTTTTCCAATACTTTTTTTCCTTTTTTTAATGGTTTGGATTTCTTCACAGTTTTCTTTTTATTTCCTTTGTTTCACTATTTTTTATTCTGGTTTAAGGGGATTTTTATGGCTTTACTTTCTACTGTGGTTGAAAAAAGATTTTCTTATGAATATACTACTCTCAAGAGGAAATGCCTTAATTGCAATACTGAATTAATTTCACAAGACAATATTTATTCAAGGCGTTTCTGTTCAGAGCAATGCAAGCTGAATTACCTGCTTTAAGGCATTAAAATGTTTGAATCCAACTTAGAGTTACTGCGTTTAAAACAGGCTTTAAAGGATTTTTTTGCACTAAGTTCCTGTACTGGAATTGCATTAGGGTTTTCAGGCGGGGTTGACTCTGCGGTATGCCTGAAATTGCTGGTTGATTCAATCAGAAAGGAGAAAATTATTGTTCTTTTAATGCCTGAAAAAAAAAACAAAATTACCTCTGAATGCGAGAATTACTGCAATGAATTAGGGGTAAAATATTTTGTAATTGAATTGAATTCTTTAATTTCTTCTTTTTCCTGCATTCTCTGGAAGGAATCATTTATTGCCAATGCAAACCTTAAGGCAAGGCTGAGAATGCTTTTGCTTTACCATTATACTAATTCAAATAATTTTCTTGTGTGCGGAACAGGAAACAAATCAGAGTTAATGCTTGGTTATTTCACTAAATTCGGCGATGGCGCAAATGATTTTCTTCCATTAGGTTCTTTGTATAAAACACAGGTAATTGAACTGGCAAAAGAACTTAATGTTCCGAAAAAATTCATTGAAAGAATTCCTTCTGCCGGGCTTTGGGAAAATCAGACTGATGAAAAAGAGCTTGGCGCAAACTATGAATTAATTGATGAAATCCTGATTAATGTATTTGATAAAAACATTTCTTTCAGCGAATTAAAAAAGAAAAAGAAATTTCCTGAAAAAATTCTTTTATCTCTGGAAAAAAGAATCAATTCAAATAAGCATAAAATAAGTTTGCCAAAAATTCTTTGAATCTGCTTTACCAAAAATTCTTTAATATAAGTGATATTATATTATTGGTGAATTTTTTTGTTTAATGATTTGCGTGCCCAGACCTCTGTTGAATTTCTTGTATTGACTTCTTTTTTGTTTTTGGCTGCCGGGCTTCTGCTTATTTATTCCTTTAATTTGGTTTCTGATTCAATTGTTTTTTCAATGGCGGAAAAAACAGTTAATGTTCTGGGTTCGGCAAGCGATTCAGTAAGTATTCTTTCTCCGCAGTCCCAGAAAATTGTTTCAGTTGAACTGCCTGAAGGGGTTGATTCGTTTTCAGTTGAAGAAAAAAGAGTGCTGATTCGTCTGGTCAGGGGGGAAAAAACAAATGATTTCTGGTTTGCAACAAAGAATAATTTGACTCCTGAAAGTTTTTCAACTGAAAGGGGAATTTATTATTTTAAAGTGGTTTTTGGCGCTGATGGAAATGTTTCTGTTTCGGAGGTAAGCTGATGAAATTTTTTTTATTCAAAAGCAGGCTGATGGAATTTTTTGGGGTTATTAATTGCTTTGGGAATTTCAATGGAATTTTTTGGATTTTTTATTGCATGTGTTTCAAAGGGGTTTTTGATGGAATTTGATTTATTATTTGTTTTTGCGGAATTGATGAATTTGCCTGAATTATTGCATGTTTTTGTTTTTGGAGGATTCTGATGAATTCTTTTGGGCAGGCTTCATTTGAGTTTCTTTTCGGAGTTGGAATAGTTTTAGTGATTTTTGCTTTAAGCATTTTCGGACTGTTTGGTTTCAATATGCAGGCGAATGCCTCAGTTGATGTTCTTTCAAAGCAGGCTGAATGCAATAAGGTTCTGGCTTTAACCGAGCTTGTGCAGGGAAAGCAGGGAAAAATTCATTCAATTCAATTGGCTTTTGATGCAAATGTTTATGAAAATTTTATTGAAATAAGCCCGGTTACCTGTTTTTCTTCTTTTTTATTGCAGGAAACTTCGCTTTCGCCTGGCACAATTAAGGCTGAATTTAATGGAGTGGCTGTATTTGTTTCAAATTAAATTAAATTCAAAAGGCCAGGCAATTTTTGACCTTGTTTTTGCTTCATTTATTTTTATGCTTGTTCTGACTATGGTTATTTCCCTGTATCATACTGCGTTAGTTGAATCAAATTCATTGAATCGGGATGAATTAATGCAGGAAAAGGCATTTTTTGCAGTTGAAAGGCTTTTGAATTCACAGGGAGTTCCAAAAAACTGGCACGAGCTTTCAGTTAATGACATTAATTCAATTGGTTTGCTGAATGCAGAAGGAATTGTTTCAGAGGACAAATTATCTGCATTCATTAATTTAGGGGATTATGCTTCAGCAAAGGAAAAATTCGGAATTCAGAATTATGAATTTTATTTTTATTTCAGTTTTTCCGGCGATCCCCCAGTCCAATCTGGACTGCCTTTGGATGCAGATCTTGATTCAGTTGTGCTCAGAAGAATTGTTCCATATAAAGGAGGTGAAGCAGAAGTTGATTTCACAGTATATCAGATATGGCAATAATTCAAAACATTGCATAGCCAAGCAAGCCAATAATTCAAAATCCAATAAGGGATTTGTATTTTCAATTGATGCAACAGCAGCCGCAGTGATTTTTCTGCTTACTTTTTCCCTTCTTTCACTTTCATTTGCTTCTTCTTCATCTTCAAATGATATTGCATTCACTTCCCTAGTTAATTCCTCTTTTAATTCAGTTTTTAAATCCGGATTTCTGCTTCAGACAATTGAAGACAATCCCCCTTCAGCAAGCGCTGATTTGGTGAAGCAAAAATTTGATTCATTTGTTTCTGATAACTGGGAAACAAGAATTGAATTGACTTCATTTGATTTCAATTCAGTTGACTGCCGTGCTTACAAAACTTTTAAGGATTGCTTTCCTTCAGAAGGAGTTATTCAAGCATTTTCAGGAAATGAAATTCCTGAAGATAAAGATGTTTTTTCAATTAAAAAATTTTATTTGTTTCAGCAGCCTCCTGGCGAATGTGATTTGAATGGAGGGGCTTTTTTAAAGGAAGCAGTGGATGAAAAAGAATTTATGCGTTTATGGTTTGATGCCGCTCCGCAAACCGCTTTTTTTGATTTTAATGAAGATGAATTCCTGATTGATTTTAATGTTACATTAAATCCTTCTGATTCCCTTCAATGCGACCAGAATATTGATGTGAATTTATCAATCACAATTCCTGAAACAGTCAGAAGCCCTGTTGATGTAATGATTGTAATGGATAACAGCGGGTCAATGAGCTGGGGTGGAATGGTTGGCGTAACAGATGCAACAAAATTAGTTAAATCAGGAAATTATGTTTTTTTGGCAGATGGAAGTTCAGGTTTAAGGTCAATTGATGTTTCTAATCCTTTGCTTCCTTCTCTTGCAGACCGTGAAGATGCAGGTACATTTATTGATGTTTCTGTTTCAGGAACAACTGCTTTTGTTGCCGACACTTCTTCCACCGATGAATTTTATTCTTATAATGTTTCTGATCCTGAAAATATTCCAAGCTATCTTGACAGGGAAAGCCTGAATTATATTACTGGATTATATGCTTTAGGAAATTATGTTTTTGTTGCAGGGCAAAGGACTTCAAGCAGCAGTACAAGAGGCTTATTGATTTATGATGCATCAAATCCAAGCAGTTTGAGTTATCTTTCCAGAGGAGCAGGCAGTGACCCTGAAGATGTATTTGTTTCAGGGGATTATGCTTATCTGGCTGACGGAACTTATGGATTAAAAGTTTTTGATATTTCAAACAAATCTTCCCCTTCATTAACTGATTCGCTTGATTTTTCAGGAAGTTCAACTGAAGCAAAAGCGGTTTTTGTTTCAGGAAACACTGCATTTGTTGCAGGGGAATATGGCGGATTATATTCTTTTGATGTCACCAATAAAAATAATATTATTCAGCTTGATAATTATGACACTTATTATGCCAGAGATATATTTGTTTCAGGAAATTATGCTTTTGTTGTCGACAGTTCAGCAGGATTAATTATTCTTGATGTTTCCAATCCAAGCAATATGGTTTTGATTAAAGCAATAAATACTCCTTATTCATTTAATTCAGTCTGGGTTGAAGGTGATTATGTGTTTATTGCGGCAGATTATTATTTTCTTACAATTAACTGGGTTTTAGGCCCAAGGCTTGATAATGCAAAGGCTGCTGCAAGTGAATTCATTGATTTCAATGGATGGGATTTTAATAATGATCAAATGGGTTTGAGTTCATTCAATGGCTCTGCAACACTGGAACAGCAGTTAACGCATAATAAAAATGATGTAAATTCAGCGGTTTATTCATTAATTGCTGATGATGGAACAAATATTTCAACTGGAATTTATTCTGCAACAGCTGAATTGATTTCGCCGAGGGCAAATCCGAATGCAGTCAAGTTTCAGGTATTGCTTTCTGACGGGCAGTCAAATTCAGGCGATTCTGATGCTGCATCACAGGCAGCCGCGGCGCAGGGAATAATGATTTTTACAATCGGTTTTGGTGCTGATGCTGATGAAGCTGAATTAAGGCTTATTGCTGAAAACACTGATGCAAATTATTATGCTGCAACTGATGCTAATGCTTTGGCAGAAATTTATGAATTGATTGCAAGGGAAATTCAAAGCAGGGCATCTGATTCAAGTTTGTCTGTCCCTGTTTTTGGCGGGGCATTGGCAGTTGATTTAGGCGGGGGTGTTTTGGTTGATGGAAATATTGTTTTTGATGTCGGCTCCATTCAGGCAGGAGAAACATGGTCTGCATCATATACTTTGAATTTTCCATGCAATATAACTGATAACTGCGGAATTGAAGCAATTAGTTTTCCAGGGGAAGGAAGCGTTTTTTCTTTCACTGATTCAGACAGCAATATTCATTTTTTTGATTTTAATGTATTTGAAACAATTTCTTTTTTGAATCGCGATTTAAATGTGGATATTTTTGGCGGAACAATTTATTCTCCTGCGGAAATTTATCTTGACATAAATGTTGCAAGCATTGGCGATTTGGCTGCAGATGCATCTACTTTAAGGATTTATCTGGATAACATTGGCACACCTCCTTTAAGCTCTTTCAGCGTTCCAAGGCTTTGCGGAACAATTGAAACAGATTCCTGCAGTTCAACTTCAGCAGTTTATCATATTCAATTGGATCAGACAGGGAAATTGTATGCCACAATAAATGATGACAATGCAGTAAGTGAATGCCCTTTAGGGAATATTGATGCAGTGCATTGCTATGCCGCTCCGCAAAGCCAGGCAATAATAATTGAATTTTTTGCATGGAGGAAATAAAATGGGAAACAATAAGGGAATTTTTTATTCAGTCACAATTATGCTGTTTATTGTTTCATTGATTTCTTTTGTTTCTTCTTTGGAGGGAATTTCTTTTTCATTTAATTCAGTTTTTACTGATTTATCTGAATCAAATCAGATTGATTCAAAATTTGACTTGATTTATTCCTCAATTATGCTTGATTCAAATGGTTCAGTGAAAGAGGTAAAGGAAAGGCTGATGCCGATGAATTATGATTTGGATGAAAATTCTTTTTCACTGGGTTTTTCCCTGCCTTTGACAAGCGCGGTTCAGGCGCTTTATTTTGATTACATTAATGCTCTGGAAATTTCATTTAAAGACCAGAATATTGAAAGGTTTGACGGGGTTTTTGCTGATTTTAATTCGGCAAAAAATTCTGACTGGGGCGGAGACCAGAATTCAATTAATTTCCTTTTATTATCCCATTGCGCGCAGGCAAGCTTTATTGATTTAAACGAATTTGAGTTAAATGCAGGAAACTGTTTTCAAAACCGGTTTGACTTCAATGCAGTCAGGCGCATTGATTTGAATCTGTCTGTGATGAATTATTATTCAGAGGACTTCAATTCAGTTTACTGTTATCTGAATGGAGCAGACGGATGTGTTCAGGATGATTTTAATTCACTTGACCCGAATCCGTTTATTGAAATAAGTTTTTATGATGAAAGCTGCAGCAACTGCATTCTTTCCGAAAGCGACAAAGAAATTTCACTGCATTTTAATCCTGCGGAAAACAATTACATTATTTTTTCCTGTTTTGGGGTAGAATGCATTTCATCTCCAATAAGAATAAATTTTTCCGATTCCTTTTCTTTAATGCGGAGCGGGGCAAACAGGATTTCCTCTTCAGTTAAATTTGATTTTAATTCCTCTGCTGAATCATTAATTCTGGATGATGTTAATTTTTCGGTTTTTAAACAGGCAGGAATACAAGAAAGGAGACTTATAAAATGAATTTAAATTTTTTAAGTAAAAATTTTAAATCTTTAAAGTTGCTTTTTGCAAATTTAAAAATTAAAACCGAAGATTTTACTGCTTTTAATTCTTTTAATTCTTTTAATTTCTTTAATTTCTTTAATTTTTTTAATTTCTTTAATTTTTTTAATTTTTTTAATTTTTTTAATTTTTTTACTGCTTTTAATTTTTTTAATTTTTTTAAGGAGGAATTAAAATGAATTTAAATGATTTGTTTTTGCCTTTCATAATTGCCTTTTCAGCAGTTCTTTTATTTGCCTTTCTCCCCGCAATTCCCTTTTCTCCTGCAAATGCAGTTCTTTCCCTTCCTGAATTAACCCTTCTTAATGAGTCTTTTTCCGTTGAACAAGATGAAATTCTTCAAATAAATGCATTTTATTCTTTTGGAATAAATGAAATTGAATTCAATGGGCAGAAATTTCCTTGCAGGAATGCTTCAAATTGTTCTGCCGAATTCCCTGTTTTATTCAGTTCTCCTGGAACAAAGCAGATTTCATTTAATGTGTATTCTGGTTCAGATGTTTTTGAAATAAAAAAAACAATTAAGGTATTTGATTCAAAAAAGAAATGCCTTGACGGAACCGAATTCAATAAATGCTCTGAAAAATTGTTTTTCTGCGGCAACGGAAAGCTTTCCGAGGACTGCGGAAAATGCGGCTGCTTTAATGGCTTTGAATGCATTGAATCAAAATGCATTCTTGTTTTCCCTGAACTGGATTTTTCAGCAATTGAATTCAGAACTCTGGCCGGAAGCGGCAGAACTTTTCCTGTTCTTTTTTCAGTTAAAAACAACCTGCTTTCTTCAGTTTCTGAAGGCACTGTTTTAACTGCAAAACTTTTAATGGATGAAAAAGAAATAAGCGGAAAAGAAGCAGATGAAAATGAAATGCATGGAAAAGAAATAAGCTCTTTGGATTTTTCTTTTTCTTCAAAGCCTGAAGAAAAACAGCAGATTGAATTAAATTTTGTATTGCCTGAATTAAATGCAGGAACAGGCATTTTTTCAGTTGAATTAAATTATTCAGATAAAAGACTTGCATTAATTGAATTAGGGGAAGTGCAGGTGCTTGAGCCCACAGGAATTCCCCCAAATGCTCCGAAAAATCTTAATGCAGTCATTTACGCAAACGCGGTTGACTTAAGCTGGACTGCAGGGGATTCAAGAACCGCTTATTTCAAGGTATATAAAAGCATTAATATAACTCCTGCATTTGTTTCCTATGGCCTTGCAGGGGAAACTGAATCAAATTCATTTTCCTTTGATTCAGTTGAAAAAGGAAAAATATTTTTTGTTGTCACTGCAGTGGATGTGTTTGGGTTGGAGTCAGATTATTCTGATTCTGTAATGATTGAAAATTAGGCTAAATGAATTTTGGTTAAAAGAAAATGATTGAATTAGGTTAAATGCAAAAGAATTAGTTAAAGGCAAAAATTTTAAATAAGGTTTTCCTTAATTGAAGGGATGTAATTGGAAAAAGAAAAAAAACCAGGGTTTATCCAGAAAATGAAAAATATTTTTTTCAGGAAAAAGCCCGCCAAACTGCAGGAATCTGATTTGCAGAGCGCACAGCAGGAAGAAAAAAATCCCTTTCAGGAAAACAGGTTGAAAATTGGAAAATCAATGCAGGAAAAATCAAATTCTGCAGGGGAAAAAATTCTGACTGATTTTGATTCAATTGAATCATTTATTGAATCAAAAGGCTCAACAAATGCCGCTGAAATAAGCAGGGCATTGGGAATTCCAAAAAAAAGAATTATGAATTGTGCATTGGTTCTGGAGAAGGCAGGATTAATTGATGTAAAATACCCTGCTTTTGGTTCGCCGAAAATTGTTTTTTTAAATAAAAATGAAAATGGAAATCCTGAATACGGCAATAAAAAAATTGCTGAAATCAGCAGTAAAAAATTAACTGAGAAAAAGCAGGAAATTAAAAAAAAGAAAAAAGGCGGTTTATTTGGCTGAAAAAATTTTAAAGCAATATGAAATACTTTCCGAAGGAATAACACTTAAAATAAAAGTTCTTGAAACAGATGCTGATTTTGTTAAGCATTATTTTCTTGGCTTGCCTGAATTCGGGGAAGGAACAAAAGCACTGCTGAATTCCTTAAAGCCTGTTTTGATTTCAGATCCGAAAATCAAGGCAGAAACAATGCTTGATTCAAAAAAAGTCAAGGAATTAAAGGATAAAATCAGGGAAAGGGCGGCGGCAGTGATTGCAGTTCAGCTTCCGAAGCTTTCAAAAGAAAACCAGTCTGTTCTTGCTTCAATTTTGCTTGCAGACATGCTTGGCTTGGGGGAAATTGAATTCATTCTTGACGACCCTAATCTGGAAGAAATTGTAATTAATTCAGCCAAAGACCCGGTATGGGTTTTTCATAAGGAATTCGGCTGGCTTAAATCAAATGTATTGATTAAAAACGAGGAAGAAATCCATAATTTTTCAAGCATTATTGCAAGAAGGGTCGGAAAGCAGATAACCATTCTTACTCCTTTGCTTGATGCTCATTTGATTTCAGGCGACAGGGTTAATGCAACGCTTAAGCCAATCAGTGCGCAGGGAAACACAATTACAATCAGGCGTTTTCGCCGTGACCCATGGACAGTAATTGATTTCATTAAAAACAAAACAGTTAATTCTGAATTAATGGCTTTGGTCTGGATAGCCATGCAGTATGAAATGAATATGATTTTATCAGGAGGAACTGCATCAGGAAAAACAAGTTTCCTTAATATTTGCCTTCCGTTTATTCAGCCGAATCATAGGGTACTGACAATGGAGGACACAAGGGAAATTAATCTGCCTGATTTCATGCATTGGGTGCCGATGAGTTCGCGTGAACCGAATCCTGAAGGAAAAGGAAAAGTTGAACTGCTTGATTTATTGGTTAATTCCTTGCGTATGCGTCCGGACAGGATAATTGTAGGTGAAATAAGGAGGCAAAGGGAAGCAGAAGTAATGTTTGAGGCAATGCATACAGGTCACAGTGTTTATACAACATTCCATGCAAACACCGCAGATGAAACAATCCGAAGATTTACAAACCCTCCGATTGATATTCCTCCTGCAATGCTTGAAGCAGTTCATTTGAATGTTGTTTTGTTCAGGAACCGAAGATTAGGAATAAGAAGGGTTCTGGAACTGGCTGAATATGTGCCTGAAAGAAGAGGCGATACAAGCATAGTCAAGGCAAATGTATTGTACAGATGGCGTGCAACAGACGACACAATTTCCAAAACCGCGGAAAGCATCCGCTTAATGGATGAGCTTTCTTTGCATACTGGGCTTGGTCCGAATGAAATCCAGAAAGATTTGGACCAGAAAAAAATGATTCTTGACTGGATGGTTGAAAAAAACATTGCAGGAATTTACAATGTCGGAAAAATAATCAGCGAATATTATAAGGACCCGGAATATATTTTGGAAAAAGCCAAAAAAAATTCTAATCCAGGGGAATTAATTGAAGCAAAAAAAACCGCGGAGAATTGATTGAAGAATAAAATAAATTATATAATAAAAAAACTGCATTAAAAAATAAATTTTTCATGAAATTAATTGGAATAAAAAATATTTGGGAGAATTAATTTAATAATAAATCAAGAAATTTTTTTCAGGGGAATTAATTGAAGCAAAAACCAATGAACAAATTAATCGCAGAGGGGTTTTAGTTGGTGAATTTAGTGAAATGTTTTGGAGGGATATTTAATTGAAAAATAAATTAATTATTCCATTAAGCCCTCTTCCCCCTAGCATAATGCTTGCTTTGGCTTCAAATTTTCTGGGAATAGGCCAATTGATTTCCTCAATTTTTCCTTATCTTGCGCTTGAATTAAAGCAGGCAGAAATTGATTTGGAGCCAGAAGAATACTGTGCAATAATTTTTGTTGAATGCGTTTTCTATTTTCTTGCTGCCGCCATATTAACTTATTTTTTTGCAATGCGCTTTATGCCTGAAAACACATTAATGTTAAGCCTTACTGCAGGGGCATTGCTTTCTTTTGCCTTGTTTATGCAATTAAGCTTTTACCCTAAATTAAAGGTGACAAAAAAAGTAAGGGGAATTGAACAGAATTTAATGTTTGCAATAAGGACTTTTTTAATTGAAGTAAAAAGCGGGGTTTCATTGTTTAATGTAATGAAGCAGATTTCCATAGGCGATTACGGGGAAATTTCAAAAGAATTCCATAAAACTGTTGAAAAAATCGAGTCAGGAACAATTGAAACAGATGCAATAGAGGAAATGGCTTCAAACAATCCTTCACTGTATTTCAGGAGAACAATCTGGCAGTTAGTCAACGGCCTGAAAGCAGGAGCCGATATTTCAACTGTTTTGACTGCATTAACTGATTCATTGACTAAAGAGCAAAAAAACCAGATAAAAAAATACGGTTCCCAAATGAAACTGCTTTCATTAATGTACATGATGCTGGGAGTAATAATTCCTGCTTTAGGCTTCACTTTCCTGATTGTTTTAGGCAGCTTTCCGCAGATTGAATTGAATGAAGAAATTTTCTGGCTTTTATTGGGATCAATTGCTTTCGCCCAATTCATGTATTTAGGAATACTGAAATCAAGGAGACCGAATTTATTGGAGGGATAAATGATGTATGAACGAATTAATGCGTTGATTCCGAAAAAAATGTCTGATTCATTTGCAAGAGAGCTGAATTACCTGAATGTCCAGATTCCCCCAAAAAAAGTCATTGGATTCATTATTTTGTTCGGCCTTTTTCTCTGCTTGGGATTAAGCATTAATGGCTATTATTTATTCGGCTTTCCAATAGATTTGGCCTTTGTTTTATTTTATTTGATTTACCTTATTACAATATATGTCTGGCTTTCCAATCGGGCGGAATCAAAAGGAAAATTTGTTGAATCAATACTGCCTGATGCCCTGCAATTGATTGCTTCAAACATCAAATCAGGATTAACCACTGAACGCGCCTTAATTGTTTCCGCAAGATCTGAATTCGGACCATTTCAGGAAGAGCTTCGAAGGGCAAGCAAAATGATTATGAGCGGGGAAAAAACAGAAAATGCATTGGCTTCAATTTCAACAAGAATCAAATCAATTGAATTGCAGAGGACCTTATGGCTTATTTCTGAAGGAATAAAATCAGGCGGTCAGATTTCTGAATTATTAATTGAATTAAGCGATAATTTAAGGGAACAGCAGGCAGCCAAACAGGAAATCGGCGCAGATGTTTCAATTTATGTCCTGCTTATTTTTTTCACTGCAGGCATTGCTGCACCCATAATGTTCGGAATAAGCTCTTTTATTGTTGAAGTGCTTGCATCAAAAATGGCAAGTTTTGCTTCAATTGAAATCCCTGCAGCAGCAATGGGCGGGGCAAGCAAAATAGCTTCAGGAATGCTTGGAAAAACAAATTCCTTAAGCCCTGGATTCATTTTGTTTTTCACAATGCTTAATTTAGTTGTTGTTTCCGTGTTTTCTTCCCTGACCATAGGTGTAATCGGTTCAGGAAAAGAAAAAGCAGGGGCAAAATTCATCCCGATTTTATTGATTTTTTCATTTGCATTATTTTTTGCAGTGAGATGGATAATGTTCCTATTATTCGGAAACATACTTTAATTGAATTTCATTCATTTAATTTTTTTATTAACTCAAATTGCATACTCATAACTGCAAAAAATTAAAAAAAGAAAAAAAGTACATTCAGTTAAAATTAACTGAATGTGCATGTAGTGCTTTCATTATGTGAAAACCCAGCCGATGTATATGTGAAGTCAATTGTTAGCGGGCTTGTTGGTGCTGAACCAAGTTGATAATAGAATACTTTTGAATCTCCGATAGCCCAGCTTGATCCATCTGAACCTAAATCCACTGCGCCAACACTTGCGTTGTAAGTTGTCAGAGCGCCTCCGGTTCCGTTCATTACTGCAATTGTGAATCCTGTTGTATTGCCGTCATGAGACCTGTAAGCCAGTTTATCCATTGCCGTGCATGTTCCTGCCCCCTGTGGGCTGAAAATATTCATTGCAAAC
>JBDRGO010000060.1:0-6977 GCA_043817715.1 Candidatus Iainarchaeum sp.
ATTCATTTTTTTTTTATTTAATTAATTCATTTTTTTTTTATTTAATTAATTCATTTATTTCAACCATTTGTTTTTTTTGTTTCAGACTCAATCGATTGATTTCAATTTCCCTTCATTTAATTTCCTTTATTTCTTCTGCAACTATTTCCAGCTCTCCCTTGTATTCTTCTACTTTTCCCGTAACTTTCACTTTACTTCCTTTTTCAATTAAAAGCTCGTTTTCGTTTGCATTGAATTTCACCGCATTAATTGTTGATTTGTTTTCAGTTAATTCAAAAATCAGTGCATTTGAAATTATTTTCCTGCTTGAAACCTTTCCCTGGACTGAAACCGTTTGATTCAAATGAACTGAATTAATTTCGCCTATTTCCAGTTCAGTCGGCTCAAAAGCAGAGGAAATTACAAAAACAAGCATTACTCCGCCTAAAGCACAGATAAACGCGATTTTCCTTAATGCAAAATCATCCAGATGCATTAAATTAAGGAAAAACAAAACAATTAAAAATACGTCAATTAACGAATTAAGTGCTGAATGTTACTTCGATGTCTTTTCCTGTGAATTTACCTGCTTTTTCCTTTATTTCGGTTTCTGCCTGGGTTGCATCTGTTTTCCATTGGATTTCCGAATAAGTAACAACATTGAAAATATATTTTTCTTCAGTTATTTCCATTTTGATTTCTTTAATTGAAACGTGCCCTTCGGCGTATTTATTCAATGCATTCACTGCCGCAAGCTTTGCTTCTGCTGAAACATTGAATGTTTCGCTTGGAAAAAAATAATTCCCATATGCAATAAGCAGGAAAATGAATATTATTCCTGTAACCATTACCATTTCAAAAGCCGACTGCCCTTTTTTGTCCAATTCAATTCACTTTTGTTAAAGTTACTTTTGTATCATCCTGTTTTTCAACAAAAAGGTAAAGCGCCTGCGCTTCATTTAATGCATTTAAATTGGTTTCAATCAGAGAAGCATCCGCTGTTTGAAGCAGCTTGATTTCTTTCATGCATTTTTGGTTGTATCCCTCTTTTGATGTTTCTTGTTCGCAGCCTTGGATTGGTTCGCTTGCATTAACATATGCTGTTACTGTTAATTTTTTGGCTGCATCAAAGTCTATTTTGCTTCCTTCTGGAAGAAAAACATTCAATGGAATTTTTGTCCCTTCTCCTGCCGATGCCGCATAATTGATTGCTGAAGCAAGCTTTTCCCCTGCAGTAACTGCATTGCTTACCCTTTGCACGTCCTGCACCGAGGATTTTGCCTCTTCTGCTGTCGGATTAATCACGGTAATAATGAAAAACAACAGCACCATTATCAGCATGATGAATTCAAAAGTTATCTGCCCTTTATTCATAAAAACACATTCCAAATAATATCCCCTATTAACTGGCTTAAAACATATGCAATCAAAACTATCGGCACCATTGGCGCGCTTTTCTTCACAGTAATCCTGTTTTCAATTAATTTTTTTTCAATCAATTCATTCAGTTCCTTTAATTGTTCTTCTGTTACCCCTGCAGCGCTCCTGTGCGAGGCAATTATTTTTCCTTTCGGGTTCAGTTCATTCAGGAGTTCCTGTAACTTATTTGATTTAAAGTAATTAATAATTTTTTTGATTTCAAGGGAATGGATGATTTTTACCTTTCCTTCTTCCAGCACAACGGTTTCCCCGATAATTTCCCCTTCCTTTAATTCAGTGATTTTTTTTTCATATGAAAAAACATGCTTCCTGCTTATTAAAAAGAATTTCAGCAAAAAGTATATTGCAAATAAAGGCACTGCAATTGAAATAATTTCAGTTAATGCATTCAGTCCATTAAAACAAATTCCTGCAATGAATAAAAGAATTACAATAACTGAATTCATTGTTTTTTTCTGGAATGCAATCAAAAACAGCAATGGAAGAATCCAGATAACTGAAATTCCCAAAACTCCCAGAATTTCCTTTAATCCAACCAGAATTATTCCTAATTTAATCAATGAAATTAAAAGTTTTTTTGATTCATCAAAAAGCTCTTTCCTTAATTCCTTGTTTTTTTTCACCGCCTTCAATGACATCACTGCACCGAAAGGAACAATTGAAAACAATGAATAAATGAATAAAGTCAGAGGAAAAACCGGCAATTCACTTGAGGAAATCAATCCATTCAATCCAATTGAAGCAATCAATTCATTTATTCCGAATAAATCCCTTAATATTGCATAATTAATTGGATTCAATGCAGCCAGTGCAGTGAATAATTTCACGTCCCCTCCTGCCCAAACTCCTGTTTTCCATAATGCATATCCCCCGATAAATGCCATAATTGTAACAATTAATGCAGTGAAAAACAATTCAATTGAATTTGAAATTAATCCATAAACCAGCCATGCAGTTAACCCAAAAGCAATCAACCCGTAATTCAGCCAGTCAGGGACAATTCTTTCCCTTAAATCAGTGAAAGAAGCATAAACCAATGAAATCAATGAAACAGAAAAAAAAACAAATTCAATCAATTCCCATTCCTCTCTTTTATATTAAATAAATTAATCAATGAAAAGAATTTTCATTCCTTTCTTTTCATGCATTGAATGAATTAATTAATGAAAAGAAATTAAAATAAGATTGAATTGCCTTTCGCCGATTAATGTATTAATATAAAGAAATTAATGGCTTTAATATAAAGAAAAAAGAAATGATTAGTATAAAGAAATGATTAATATAAGGAAAAAAGAAATAATTAATTTAAAGAAAAAAAAGAAATCTGAATTAACCCAGTCACTTGATTAATGCCTGAATCAATTCATTTCTTGAATTAATCATCTGGATTTTTGCGGTTTCAGACAAATAACCAACCTGAATTGCAAGAACCAAGGCAACAATCACAAGCATCATTGAAATGGCAATTGTAAGCAAATACTCAAATGAAACCTGTGCATTGGAATCCATTTCAATTCACTTTACAATCCTGGCAGGCTGCTACCTTCGCATTTATGATTACTGCTACAGGTTTGTCCAGGTGAGCAGTCATCAGGAGTATCACATCTTCCTACTCGCAGAGTGCAGGTTCCTGCCGTGCAGTTCTTCCATGAATCGCAATCTTCATCATTTACACAACCTGTTCCGCTCCCGCCGCCAACATCATCTATTGCATTCTGCAGACTGTTGCTTATTACAGTTGAGCCGTTTTCAATGCTGTTGCTTAATCCTGAATCAGCTGAACTGGTTAAAATTATGAGCACTATTACTGCCAACAGCACTGCTCCGCCAATCAGCAGTAAATACTCTAATGCGCCTTGAGCCTTCATTTATTATATCACTTATACTGGTAAATTTGCTAGGTTATTAGTAACTGCGCCTTCTACATTAGTTTGAACTGTTCCAATATCTGTTCCAAGAGTTGAAGTACTTGCTCCAGTCAGCAATACCACAACAATAACTGCAATCAGTACTGCCCCCCCGATCAATAACAAATACTCCAATGCTCCTTGTGCTTTATTATCCATTTTCAATTCCTCCATTTTAAAAATAATTTAATGACAAAATATAGTGGGTTTTTGTATTTAAATATTTGTCTTTGTTAAGGCATGTAGAAGTTACTGCATTTCCTTGCTTTTTTGCCTTAAATCAGCTCATTTGGTTTGCCGCGACATTAATTGCATTCCTTCCTGTTGCTGTTTGCTGGTTCACGGCATTCTTTACAAGTATTGCAACAATTAACACCACTATTATTACTCCGCCCAATAAAAGAAGCATTTCAAGCGATGTCTGGGCTTTTTTTTCATTAATCATTTATAATTCACTTTTCCGAATTTTATTTATTAATTTTTTTTCCTTTATTTTTTTTCCTGCAATTTTTATTCATTTTTTTCCTTTATTTTTTTTTCCGTAATTTTTTTTTAATTTTTTGTGTTTTATTCATTTTTCTGCAATTTTTTTATTTTTCTTTTTTTTTGTAATTATTTTTAATTTTTTTGTAATTTGTTTTTTTTATTTTTTTGTGTTTTGTTTTTTTATTTTTTCCTTAATTATTCATTTTCCTACAATTATTCTTGAGCCAACCATTCCTGCATAATATAATATGTATGCCAGCAATAAAAGCATCGGTATGTAAATAATGCTTTTGCTTATTTTTCCTTCCCTCATTAATGCAATCATTACGCTTGTGGCAATTATTTCAAACAATAAATAAATCTGTATTGAGAACTGGATTGTATCAAGGGCTTTTTTTGCGGTGATAAGTTCCGCTTCCCCTACTGCGCCTGCTGCTGCAGTAATAAGCAATTGAATTACTGTTGAAACAAATCCAAAAATTAATGGCGCAATTATTCCTCCTGCTGCAACCATGAATAATACCTGCATCATTGTTCTTGCCTTTCTTTCCCTTGCAAGCCTGTTCATTTCCCTTACATCTTCGGCAATCTGTTCCAATACTTCAGCAAGCCCTGCCCCTGAACGCATTGCATCAATTATTATTGTTACTGTTCTTTTCACTAATTTTGAATCAACGTCTTCTCTTAATGTTTTGAATGCGTTTTCAAAATTTTCCCCTTCTTCAAGTTTTCTGAGAATTTTTTCAAGTTCTTCTTTCATCGGGCCTAAATTAGAGGAAGCAATTTCCCTTAATGCATATTCATATGTTCCGCCTGAGCGCAGAATGTCAGACATCTGCTTTAATGTGTCAGGCAGTGCCAGTTCAACCTGTTCAATTCTTTTAACTGCGAAAAAGTAAGGCATTCCTATTGAAATGTCTGCGGCAGTGACAAATAATATGAATGCAAACACTTCCCCTCCTCCTGCTGGAAGCAGGATGTAAAATAATGCCCCTATTGCTATTGAAATCATTAATGAGGCAATAATCCATATGATTGCATCAACTTTGAAATTGCTTTTTTCAAGGTATAAACTGTAATGCTGAATTAATTTGATTTTATTTATTATTGGCAGGTTTGCTGCTAGTCTTGATCTCATTTTTTTACACCTTGGGCTGGTTCATTTTCAGGTAAAATACCAGGAAAAATAAAAGTGCAGGCATTATTACCGCATAAAAAAGCAATATTACATTCGGCGGCATGTCAAATGTTTTGATTCCTAAAGGGGCATTAACTATTCCTCCAAGAATTGCAACCATTACAGGCATTACAATTCCTGCAACAATGTATATTACTCCGAAGAAATTTATTTTTTCAGAAAAATCCCTTACTTTCATTCTCAATTCAAATGAAACATCTTCTGCAATTGAATTCATTACTTTGGATAAATTTCCCCCTGTTTTTAATGCCCTGTTGACATGAAGCAGTGCGTTCTTTAATGCAGCTGACTGGGTTCTGACGGAAAAATTCTGCAATGCATCTTTTGTATCTGTTCCTTCCTCTATTTCATTTATTGTCCTTGCAAATTCTTCTGATAATACTCCGTAATCGCTTTGCGCTATTGCCTGAATTGTTTTAAACAATCCAATTCCTGATTTCAGTTCTGTTGCCATATGCCTTAATGCAAAAGGAAGCTCTGAACTTATGGCGTCCCCTCTTTTCATTGCCATGCTTCTTGGAAACAAAATCATTATTGTCAGGGTAAACATAAATATCAGCAAACCGCCTAAAAGCGAGTAAATAAGTGAAATATTCATGAACTGAAATATTATTGCAAAGAAAATTGTTCCTGCAATGAATCCCATAAAGCTTCCTGCAACAGTTAATGCAAGATACTGCCTTATTGAAAGCCTCATGTTTGCGCTGTAAAGATAAAATCTTATCTGCGAGGCAACAGGCATTTTGCTTAATCCATGTGAAAAAGGGTCTAAAACGAATTCAAATACTGAATATGTTTTTCCAAGAATTCTTACAAACGGATTTTTGTAATCCCTTAATTCATCAATTCCCTGCAGTTCAATTTCTGCCCTCTGCTGTTCGGCAATCATTCCCCTTAATTCATTTAATTTATCGCTTGCCTGCTCTGTTTGAATTCCCTGTTCATGGTATTTTTTTTCCATTCTTTTAACTATTTTTTCAACTGCATCATAATCATATTCTTCATACTGCTTTTTTTCCTTTTCTTTCTGCTTTTTTTGCTCTTCAATTCCTTTCTTGATTTCATCCAGTTCCATTTTCATTCCCTCTTTTTATTCAGGAATTCCCTGCATTTGTCTGAAACAATTTTCATTGAAGTGATTTTTTTTCTTTGTAGTTCTTCAAGGAATTTTTTTCTTTCCTCTACTTCTTTTTGAATTTCTGCTTTTTTCATTCCGGTAAATTTTTCAAGTTCCTTTAAATAATTTATTCCCTGCTGGGTTGGTTTTATTTTGTCGTCTGTTGCATCCCATTCAAATACAACGCATGTATTTACTTTTCCTTCCAGTGCGCCGAAAACTTCTGCAAGCTCAGTTACTCTTCTTATTGTTCCTTTTTTTTTGTCATGAATTCTGTTCTGTACAAGAATAAAATTCAGTGCACTCATCATTACTGCAGGCACATCCATTGGAGGATTGGTTACTCTTACAATTGTTTCTGCTGCCGTGTTTGCGTGCACTGTGCCTAAACATCCTTCATGCCCTGTATTCATTGCAGTGAATAATGAGAATGCTTCTTTATGCCTTATTTCTCCTACAATTATTCTGTCAGGCCTCATTCTTAATGAATTTTTTGTTAAAATATCCATTGTTAATTCTCCGGTTCCTTCAATTCCCGGAGGCCTTGCTTCCATTCTTATCCAGTGCTGTAATGGCAGATTCAGTTCAGCAGTGTCTTCAATTGAAATGATTCTTTCCCTTTCAGGAATAAATGATGCCAATACATTCAATGTTGTTGTTTTTCCTGAACCAGTGCCTCCTGCAATTAAAATATTTGCAGGCTTTGTGCTTAGCCCTTCAACAAACATCCACAAATAAGCCGCCAGTTCGCTTGAAAAAGTTCCGTTATTCATTAAATCAATTATTGAATAAGGGTCTGTTTTGAATTTTCTGATTGTTAATGATGCTCCGCTGGCTGAAGCAGGCGGAA
>JBDRGO010000061.1:0-12063 GCA_043817715.1 Candidatus Iainarchaeum sp.
TTAACAAGAAGAGGATTTAAAGCAAGAGACATAATTGACTTGTATTATTTGGCCAAAAAAGGAGCAACAATAAAAGCAGTTAAGAAAATGGCAATAGAAAAAACAAAATTCATGTTCAAATACTTAAAATACAAAGAAAACATGAAAAACAAGAAATTTGAAGAAAAATTCAAGATTGGAGAAGAAGAACTGCTTATGATAGAAGAAGTTGGCAAAGGCTTTAATAAATTTGCAGAAAAAACACTGAAAGAATTAAATGAATTAGCTGAAGAAATAAGGGAAAAGGAAAAAACATGAATTCAGAGAAATTCCAGGATTGCACCAAAATCGTTTTAATTAATCAATTAATGATATTATTGTGTTGTTTGTGAAAATCATTTCAAAAATACTTTTAGCCGTAATTATGATTATAGCCTTTGTTTTCCTAGTGTTCTATTTATTTGGATTTGCCAATTTACTCCTTTTTTCATATAATTTTTTAACAGCAATAGACTGAACTCAACATGGCAACTTAAATTATTTTTCCAAATAAATCACCTTTGCAGGTGAATTCTTCGACCAAATTTTTATTTCAGTGAATAAGTAAACTGCTAGAAGTGCGTTTTAACAACTGTTGCATCGTCACGCTGTTCATATTGTTCGACTCTGTCAATTTCTTTCAGAATATCAATCGCAATCCTCTTTTTAGTTTTCTGGCTTTTGTTTTTTCCGGAAGACTCCGAACATAATCCTGTATTTTATAAATATCTAAATATTTAACTTCAAAAAAAACAGGGCGCTTAGAGTTTCTTCTTAACCCAATATTCGCATAATGTTTATTTACTTGAAAACCAGCTTCCTGAACACGGTTCAAATCAGTCAGTATAGTAGCAGGCAATCTTTCTTTGTGTAGGCTTTCATTAGATGTTTCATCACTGTTTTTCACGTTATAAAAATCCCGAATAGCTTTATTTGAAAGCGAATCCAAATAAACTTCTTTTGAATACATTGTTGGCTTTCTTGTGCTAACTGATTTTTTAGAACGAGAATAACTTTGAACAAATTTGAGTATTTTTGCTGCAACAGGCATTGGAAAATTTTTTGGAAAAAGAAGATGTGCTAAAGCCATTGTATGAGTATGAAGAGTAAGAGAATCCTTTCCAACCCGTTCCTTTGACTTTCTGGCAATAAGGCCTTTCATTGACCCTTTATTTATTTTCATTAGCAATGAATGATCGGCAGCAAGCGGGAGATAACTTTCTGTTGGTTTCTTTTTGACTTTTAAGTTTCTTACCATATGTTAACATATAATGCAAGAAAATAAAAAAACTATTGTCAAGATCATCTTCCTTCAACTATTCCTGAATTCATTGAACCAGAAATATTCATTTCTTCTGAATTGCTTTTTTCATTCAATGACCGCCATACAGCCATTCTTGAAACATTAAAAAACCCAGCGATTTTTCTAAAACTATGTCCTTGACCCCAATAAAGTTCTTCAGCTCTTTTAATTTGGTTTTCACTTAAAGCTTTTTTTCTTCCTTTTTTAATTTCAATAATATATTTATTACAACAGTGTTTCTCGATCCCTTCTGTTCATTTTAATTCCTCCAAAAACACATAGTAGGATTAGTAGCCCCAAAGGCAAAAAAAGAATCAGCCATAATTAGGACTAACCAATGCATTCAACAAGTTGTAGTTGTGCTTGATAAAATCCTATAATATGCCATAATTAATTTACTGTTTGCATTGTATTTAAATGTTTGTCACGAAATGACTGTTTCAATTGCTTTGAGGAAAAACATCTATGAATATCAAGCCTTCAAATAAAATATGCTGAATTATTAAAATTATTCCTAAAATTATTCCCCATTTTAATACTTTATTTAATTCAGGGTTTTCAAAATAATTTATTTTCATTAAAAACAAGCAAACAAGAATTAAAATTAACCCCATTAAATCATGATGGATATGATATAATTTATTTCCAAGAAAAACCAACATAAGTGGTCCGCTTCCTGCAATAAGCCATAAACCAACCAAAAAAAAGAAAAACAATATTAAAACAATAAATGGAAGAAATAACTTATTTTGAGTAAATTTTCTCATACATACAACTTATTCTTCTTTGAACTTTAGTTTATTGGTTCATTACTAGAATATATATGTCACATAATCGTTAGTTTTTAAAACCATTTTATGCTAATGGAATACAGGGGTTTTTTGACTAAATTAGTTATTATTGGATTAGGTTCAGGCGGTTTTGCTGCACTTCTTTCAGCTAAGAAATTTAATTCAAAAGCAGAAATAACTGTAATTGATGAAAAATCATTTGATTTACTGCATCCCTGTGGATTGCCTTATGCATTAGAAGAAATTCTTCCAATGAAAAACTTAAAGCATGACATTAATGCAGAAAGAATGAATGTTAAAATGGTTAAAGGAAAGGCAGTAAAAATTGATGTTAAAAATAAAAAAATAATTACAGATAACAAAAAAGAAATTGAATTTGATTCATTAATTATTGCCATAGGAGCAAAACCATTTATTCCTCCAATTAAAGGAATTCAAGAATTTTTAGGAAAAACTGTTTTTACTGTTCATTCATTGAATGATGCAGAATTAATTAATGCTAGCTGCATTAAAGAAAAAAATGCAGTAGTAATTGGTGCAGGAGCAATTGGATTAGAAACAGCAATTGCATTAAATAAAAGAGGATTAAAAGTAAAAATAATTGAAGCAATGCCAAATGTTTTATCACGGGCAATGGATAAAGACATGGTTTCAGGAATTGAAGAATATTTAAAAGAAAAAGGAATTGAATTATTACTTGGAAAAAAAGTTGAAGAAATAAAAGAAAAATCAGTTATTGCAGAAGGACAAGAAATTGAATGTGATTTAATTGTTTTAAGTGCAGGAATTAAACCAAATATTGAATTAGCAAAAGAATCAGGAATTACTTTAGGAGAAAAAGCAGTAAAAGTAAATGAATTCATGCAAACTAATTTTGAAGAAATTTATGCAGTAGGAGATTTAGTTGAAGTTCCAAATATGATTAATGAAAAAAAATTAAATGTTGGATTAGCAAATTCAGCTTATTTACAAGGATTAATTGCGGGAAGAAATGCATTAGGTGCAAAAGAAAAATATGCAGGAACTGCTTTAACTTTTGTAACTGTTTTAGGAGCACTTGAAATTGCTTCAACTGGGTTTACTAAAGAATTTGCTGAAAGCCAAGGAATAAAAGTAATTGATGCAAGAATTAAAGGAAAAAATAAATATGACTGGTTTCCAGGAGCAAAAGAATTAACAGTAAAAGTATTAATAAATGAAGAAACAAAAAAAATAATTGGCGCACAGGCAGTAGGAAAAGATGCATACGTAAGAATAAATATTGTTTCAACCGCAATTAAGGCAGGAATGACTTTAGATGAATTGCTTGGAGTTGAATTAGCTTATTGTCCTCCAATAAGTGAAGCATATGATGTTTTATTATTGGCTTGTGAAATGGTTAAAAGAAAAATGAATTGAAGTTGAGCAAAAATGGAATTAAAAAATACGCCTTTGGTTGAAGAACATAAAAAATTAGGGGCAACTTTAGTTGATTTTGGCGGATGGAATATGCCTGTGCAATACACTAATGTAATTGAAGAACATAATATTACAAGAAATAATGCAGGATTATTTGATATTTCTCACATGGGTGAAATTTTTGTTGAAGGAAAACAAGCAGTTGAATTGCTTCAGAAAACAATGAGCAGAGATATTTCAAAAATCAAAGAAGGAAAAATGGTTTTAGCAGTAATATGCAATAACAATGGCGGAATTTTAGATGATTTAACTATTTACAAATTTAATGAAGAAAAATTCATGTTAGTTGTTAATGCATCAAATGAATTAAAGGACTTTGAATGGATTAAAAAAACACAAAAAGAACAAGGATTTGATGCAATTGTTTCAAATAAAAGTTCTGAATTCGCAAAACTTGATTTTCAAGGACCAAAATCACAGGAAATTCTTCAAAAAATAACTAATTTTGATTTAAATGAAATTGGATTTTATGAATTCAAAGAAGGACTAGTTGATGGAATTAAAGCAATTATTTCAAGATCAGGGTATACTGGAGAACAAGGATTTGAATTATATTTTGACTGGAATTCTGCCCCGCAAATATGGAATAAAATTTTAGAATTAGGCAAAAATGAAGGAATTAAAGCAATTGGTTTAGGGGCAAGAGATACTTTGAGACTCGAATGTGCAATGAATTTATATGGACATGAAATGGATGAATCAAAATCACCAATTCAATGCAGGTATGGCTGGGTTGTAAATTATGACAAAGAATTCATTGGAAAAAAAGCAATTTTAAAGCAAAAAGAAGAAGGAATAAAAGAAAAACTAGCTGGATTTGAATTAATTGACAGAGGAATTGCAAGACACGGATATAAATTATTTAAAAATAGAGAAGAAATTGGAGTAGTTACTTCAGGAACTTTAAGCCCAACATTAAAAAAAGCATTGGGTTTGTGTTATATTAAATCAGATTTTGCTCAAATTGACACTGAATTTGAGGTAGAAATCAGAGAAAAAAAATATAAAGCAAAAATTGTTAAATTACCTTTTTATAAAAGAGAAAAAGAAGAATGAAATTTTATAAAAGAATGGAGGGAGTTAAATTGGAAAATCCAAAAGAATTAAAGTATACAAAAGAACATGAATGGGTTAAAGTTGAAGAAGGAATTGCAACTATGGGAATAAGTGATTATGCTCAACATAGTTTAACTGATATTGTTTTTGTTGAATTACCTGAAAAAGGAAAACAAACAGAACAATTCAAATCATTTGCAGTACTTGAATCAGTTAAATCCGTAAGTGATGTTTATGCTCCAGTAACAGGAGAAGTAATTGAAGCAAATGAAGAATTAAATAATACACCACAAAAAATTAATGAAAGCCCTTATGACGAAGGATGGATTGCAAAAATAAAATTAAAAGACGAAAAAGAACTTGATAATTTAATGAATGCAGAAGAATATGAAAAATATCTGGAAACAGTCAAACACTAACACCAAATTTATTTTACTTAGGGGGGGAATTAAATTGAATTTTATTTCTAACACTGAAAAAGAAAAAAAAGAAATGCTTGAAGCAATTGGAATTAATTCAACAGATGAATTATTTAAAGACATTCCAAAAGAATTGTTTTTAAAAGAAGAATTAAAATTAGGAGAAGCATTATCTGAACAAGAATTAATTTCTCAAATTAATGAATTAAGTAAAAAAAATGCCAATGCATCAGAGTATGCTTATTTTTTGGGCGCGGGGGCATACAATCATTTCATTCCAGCAGTTGTTCCTCATCTGGCTTTCAGAAGTGAATTTTATACTGCTTACACTCCTTATCAACCAGAAATTTCTCAAGGAAGTTTACAAGCAATTTATGAATGGCAAACATTCATAAGTGAATTAACTGGAATGGATTTAGCTAATGCATCAGTTTATGACGGAGCAAGTGCAGTAGCTGATGCAATGATGATGGCAAAAAATTATTCAAAGAAAAAAGAAGTAATTATTGCTAAATCACTTAATCCAGAATACAAAAAAGTTGTTCAAACTTATGCAAAAGCAAATGAATTAATTATTCATGAAATTAATTATGAAAATGGATTGCTTTCATTAACTGAATTAAAAGAAAAATTAAATGAAAACACAGCAATAGTTATTGTTCAAAACCCGAATTTTTTTGGATTAATAGAAAACTTACAAGAAATATCTGATATTGCACATGAAAAAAATTCATTATTTGCAGTAGCAATAAGTGAACCAATTTCATTTGGATTGCTGGAAGGACCAGGAAATTACGGAGCAGACATTGTTATTGGAGAAGGGCAATCATTTGGAATTCCAATGAGTTTTGGAGGGCCAGGAGTGGGATTTCTTGCAACAAATATGAAATATGTAAGAATGGTTCCAGGAAGATTATCAGGAAAAACAATTGATTTAGATGGAAAACAAGGATTTCTTTTAACTTTACAAGCAAGAGAACAACACATTAGAAGAGAAAAATCAATTTCCAATATATGCAGTAATCAAGCATTAATTGCATTAAATGCAACAATTTATTTAAGCACGCTTGGAAAAAATGGATTAAAAGAATTAGCAAACCTTAATTTACAAAAAGCACATTATGCAGCAGAAAAAATTAATGCATTAAATGGATTTGAATTAGTTTTTAATTCTCCTTTCTTTAATGAATTTGTAATTAAAACACAAGATTCAAAAAAAGTAAAAGAAAAATTATTAGAAAAAAAAATTATTGCAGGATATGAATTAGAACAAGAATTTCCTGAAATGAAAAATTGTCTTCTCTTAACAGTAACTGAAATGAATTCCAAAAAACAAATTGATGAAATGATTAATGTACTGGAGGGATTACAGTGAAATTGATTTTTGAAAAAGGAGCAGAAGGAAGAACTGGAACAAAATTACCAAAACTTGATGTTGAAGAAAAACAGAATTTAATTCCAGAAAAATATTTAAGAAAAAAACTTGATTTACCTGAATTAAGTGAAATAAATGTAGTAAGGCATTTCACTGAATTAAGTACAAGAAATTATGGAGTTGATTCAGGATTTTATCCACTTGGAAGCTGTACAATGAAATACAATCCAAAAGTAAATGAAGAAACCTCAAAACTTCCAGGATTTGCTTTTAGTCATCCGCTTCAAGGAGACGAATTAAGCCAAGGATCATTACAATTAATGTATGAATTAGAAAAAATGCTTTGTGAAATAACTGCTTTTGAAAGATTTACTTTACAACCAGCAGCAGGCGCACACGGAGAACTAACTGGGGTAATGATAATTAAGGCTTATTTTAAGAAAAAAAATGAAAACAGAACAAAAATTTTGGTAGCTGATTCAAGCCATGGAACAAATCCAGCATCAGTTGTTTTATGCGGATTTGAATCAATAGAAGTTAAATCAGATGAAAACGGAAACCTTGATTTAAATGACTTAAAAGAAAAAATGAATGCAGATGTTGCAGGATTAATGCTAACTAATCCAAACACTTTAGGATTATTTGATAATAATATAACTGAATTATGCAAAATAGTGCATGACAAAGGCGGATTAGTTTATTGTGACGGCGCAAACATGAATGCAATGATTGGAATATCAAAACCAGCACAACAAGGATATGACATAATGCATATTAATTTACATAAAACTTTTTCAACACCCCATGGATGCGGAGGGCCTGGATCAGGACCAGTTGGCGTAATAAAAAATCTTGTTCCATTTTTACCAAAACCATTAATTGAAAAAAAAGAAAACAAATATTATTTGAATTATGATTCAACTAATTCAATCGGAAAAATGCGTTCATTCTATGGAAATTTTGGAATACTTGTAAGAGCATATACTTACATTAAAGCGATTGGAAGCAAAGGAATCAAAGAAGTTGCAGAAAACGCAGTACTTAATGCAAATTATATGAAAGCAAAATTAAAAGACACATATGATTTGCCTTATGAAAGAACCTGCATGCATGAATTTGTTTTATCAGACAAAAACCTGCCAAACGGAGTAACCACAATTGATGTATCAAAAAGATTACTTGATTACAATATTCATGCACCAACAATTTATTTTCCATTAATTGTTCATGGCGCAATAATGATTGAACCAACAGAAACAGAACCAAAAGAAACAATGGATGAATTCATTGAAATAATGAAAAAAATTCATAAAGAAGCAGAAGAAACACCTGAATTAGTTAAAAACGCTCCTCAAAACACTCCAGTAAGAAGATTAGATGGAGTAAAAGCAGCAAGAGAACCAAATTTAAGATGGAAAAAAGAGGGAGACTAATTGAAACCAGATTGGTTAAAAATTCGCCCTCCAACAGGAACAGGAATTCAAAAACATTCATTAATTACAAAAACATTAACTGAATTTAAATTAAACACTGTTTGTGAAGAAGCAAAATGCCCTAACAGAAATGAATGCTGGAGTTCAGGCACAGCAAGTTTTATGATTTTAGGAGACACTTGCACCAGAGGATGCAAATTCTGTGCAACAAAAAGTGCATTAAACGGAAATCCAATTGATGAAAACGAGCCAACAAAATTAAGTGAAGCAATTAAAGAATTTAATTTGAGTTATGTTGTAATAACCTCGGTTACAAGGGATGATTTAAGTGATTTTGGGGCAATGCATTTCAAAAAATGCGTTCAAGAAGCGAAAAAACAAAACCCGGAAATCATAATTGAATTATTAATTCCTGATTTTAATGCAAGCGCTGAATGCTTGGATAAAGTAATTGAATCAAAAGCAGAAGTAATAGGGCATAATATTGAAACAGTTAAGAGCTTGCAGGAAAAAGTAAGAGATTCAAAAGCAGGATATGAACAAAGTTTGAAAGTACTGAAATACATCAAAGAAAAATCTCCGCAAACCTTTACTAAATCTTCTTTAATGCTTGGATTAGGGGAAACAGAAGAAGAAATCCTTGAAGCAATGAATGATTTAAGAAACATTAAAGTTGATTTTATTGCTTTAGGGCAGTATTTACAGCCATCAAAGAAAAATCTTGAAGTACAAGAATTCATTACTCCGCAAAAATTTAAATTTTATGAAAAAAAAGCAAAAGAAAAAGGATTTCTTTATTGTGCTTCAGGACCGTTTGTAAGAAGCAGTTACAAAGCAGGAGAATTTTTTCCAACTTTTCTTTTTAAAAAAAAGAAAAGCTAGGTTCCCAAAAGAAAGACAATTTGCCTTCCAGGCAAATTGAAAACAAAAGGAAGTGAATTATAATGCAAGGAAAATCAATTTACAAAATACCAGAAGGAAAATTACTAAAAGTTTTTTTAGAATTTAATGAAAATAAAATAAATTCAGTTAAATTAACTGGAGATTTTTTTCTTCATCCAGAAGAAGGAATTGAATTAATTGAATCAAGTTTGAAAGAACAAGAATTCAATAAAGAAAAATTAATCCAGGAAATAAACAAGGTTGTTGAAGAAAACAATTTAGTTTTATTTGGATTAAATGCAGAAGGAATTACTGAAGCGATTTTTATGGCAAAGGAGGCAGGAAAATGAAGGAAAACAAAACGCCAAAAAGCAAGGAAAAAATGACTGAATGGAGATTACTTAAAACTGGTTTTAATGATGCGTTTACTAATATGGCAATTGATGAAGCAATTTCAAAAATGCATTCAGAAATAAAAAAACCAACTATAAGGTTTTATGGATGGAATCCAAGCGCGATTTCAATAGGGTATTTTCAGGGATTAAAAGAAGAAGTTGAAATACAAAAATGTGAAGAACTAGGTGTTGATATTGTAAGAAGAATCACTGGCGGAGGCGCAGTATTTCATGAAAAAGAATTAACTTATTCCTTTGTTTGCTCTGAAGAATCTGGAATTGTTTCAAAAAATATTTTGGATTCATACATTAAAATATGCAATTCGCTTGTATTGGGCTTTAAGCACTTGAATTTGGAGGCAAAATTTGTTCCATTAAATGACATAATTGTTAATGGAAAAAAAATAAGCGGAAATGCGCAGACAAGAAGAGACAAAAATGTATTACAGCATGGAACAATTTTAATGGAAGTTGATGTCGATAAAATGTTTTCAATGTTATTAGTTCCTGATGAAAAAATGAAAGGAAAATTAATTGAAAATGTAAAGCAAAGAGTTACTTCAATTGAAAATGAATTAAATAAAAAAATTGAATTTGAAACAGTTTCAAAAGCAATGCAAAAAGGGTTTGAAGAAAACTTTGAAATTATTTTAATGCAAGAAGAATTAACTCAAGAAGAGCTTAAGTTGGCTGAAAAAATCCGCGAAGAAAGATTTGCAAAAAAAGAATGGAATTATAAAAGATAAAAAAAAAGAAAAAATAAAAGGAAATAAATTCCTTTTAATTATGGATTAGCTGTTGATGTGCTAACTAAGTTACCATTTTGATATATTTCAGTTATTACTGTAGGTGGTTCTGTATTAGTGAAATAAAAATGCATTTCTCCTGATGCTTCAGGACTTTGGCCTCTATAAACCGCATGACACATTTCTACCCCGCCTCTAATTACTTTTCCTTCAATTTTCATTGAACCGGAATTAGGCCCACCAGTTGGCATTGCCATATAACTCCAATTACTTCCAACAGGACACCAATCAGCATTTCCTTGCCCTGGACCAGGATTAACTGTTCCAGTACAACCGCTTAAAACCAATGCACTTGCAATCAAAGCCATTAAAATTAATTTATTCATTTATTTAACCTCCAAAAGTGATTATTAAATTAAGAATAAATCCTTTTTAAACAATAATCTTTTGCTAAGGAATTAACCTAAAGCATTGTTTGAAAAAAATTTCATTCAGGGTTTAAATGAAAATCGGTTTTTTCCTGAGTTAAATGCTTTTTTGGTTTCTGAATTTCTTTTTTTACTTCAACCGGCTTTTTTTCCTTGGTTAATTTGATTTCCTCAATTTTATTTGAATCAATTACTACCGGCTTTTCCTTATTCCTTTCATTCAGATAAAATCCTATTGTGGTAAAGAGATTAGTTAAAAGAATTCCAAGAAAAGCAATCTGTGGAATTAAATAAATTAATTCATTTGATTCAACACCCATAGTAACAGGCAAAGTAGCTAAAACTGCTGCAGCCAAACCTCTTGCCATCATTGACTTAATCAAAAACGAATCTTTTTTATATTTTGGAATTAATTTACCTAACAAAAATACTGAAATTATTCTTGGAAAAAGCATTGCAATCATTAAAGCAAAAGCAATTGAAATAGTAGTTAAATTAAATGCAGCTAAATCAAAAACAATTCCTAAATAAACAAAGAAAAATGTTTTAATTAAAAAAGCAATTTCTGTCTGAAAAGCCTTTATTTCAGTAGTTAATTCAATTTCTCGTATTTTCAAAAAACGCATAATTGTTTTACTATTTCCTAAAACAATTCCAAAAATTAAAACAGAAAAAGCCCCATTTCCTCCAACAAATTCAGTTAAAGAATAAAGAAAGAAAAGAGATGCAACAGTTAACAAATATTGATAATTTCGAGTTGACTTAAAGTCCCTTAACACCCATAACCAAATTAATGCAGCTACAATACCAATTAATGCTGCAACAGAAAACGCTGCAAAAATTGATTGCAAAATTTCCTGAGTTGAAAGCCCTTGAAAAATAATAAACTGAATTATTGCAATAACTGAAACAACACATAATGCATCAGTTATTGCTGACTCTAAACTTAAAAAAGTTTTTGTTTCCTCTAATGCACTGGATTTTGAAACTAAAGGAATAATTATTGCTGAACTTGTTCCACCTAAAATTGCACCCATTAATAGTCCTGAAACAAAATCCCATCCAAAAAAATGCAGAACCACTGCGGAAAACAATGCAGTTAAAATAAAGTTAAAAAAAGTGAAAAACGTTGATTTCGGAAGCTCCTTAATTACTTTATAAAAATTCAAATACAACCCGCCTTCAAACAACAAAAGAATCAAGGCAAGGGAAGCAAAAAAAGGAGTTAAATCCTTAAATAATTCAATGTTTTCTGCAGGAAGAACATGAAATACAGGTCCAATCAATAAACCAATAAGCATTAAAATAATTAAATCAGATATTTTGGTTTTCTGAAAAAACAGGTTTCCTAAAAAACCAATTAAAATCAATAAACCAATTAAAACAAATGAAAAAAGCACATCCATTCAAATCCCTCCAAAGGATTTGAATTTTTTAAATTTTTTTCGTAAAAAATTTAAATCCATGAAAAAGAAACAATAAACTAATTAATAAAATTAACTAAAAAAAGGTGTTTTATACCCCCCAAAAAGCCATTAAAAAGAATTAAATACCGCGATTAAAAAGAATTAAATACAGTTCATGCAATTAATTAATGCAATTAAAGGCATTGCCTTGAAATCAAAGAAGAATGAAATATATATTAAGGAGGAATGAAAATGAATGAAAAAAACGCTTTTTTGAATGCTTCAGTCAATGAATTCAACAGCAGAATTCAGCTAAAGAATTCAAATGAATTAATTGAATTCGGATTTTATCT
>JBDRGO010000062.1:0-3550 GCA_043817715.1 Candidatus Iainarchaeum sp.
TCTCCTATCGCGCCTTTCATAGAGCCGGCTTTGCCGGCTGCGCGCGATAAGAGAAACAATAAAGAAATTGTATTTATGCTGATTCACCAGCCAGCCCTAAACGGTCTGGCAGTACTCTCAGCTTTGGGAGAATTTAGACGAAAGAAAGAAATCCTGCCACCAAGAAAAAAATAATATCTCAAATTAAACGCATTGAAGAAGGAAAATTTTGATTCATTCCTCAAACAATACATCTTCCCACGGATGCCTGTAAAGCCCTTGGCTTAACCTTTTCTGGTCAATTATGTGCCCAATCATTCCAATGCTTCTTCCTAAAACAAATAACCCATTCAATGCACCTAATGAAATCATTTCATTTGCTTTTTCTTTTGGAAATTCATTTCTCAAAAGGTCGGCGAAAAGAATTCCAATGCATCCATCCACATTCAAAATTAAATTATTTCTTTTTGAAGTGGTTATTTTTTCAACTTCCAAAGAATAATCAAGCAATTCAGTTTTAGGGAAATTCTTTTTCGCATAATCCTTCAATAATTCAACTCTTTTATCTGGGTTCTGCACTGATTTAATCCTGTGCCCGATTCCCGGAATATTAATATTTTTTGATTTCATTTCTTTCACAAACTGGTCAGGAGTTAATCCTTTATCCATTGCATCTGAAAAATAATATGCTGCACCGTCAATCGCGCCGCCAAACCTTGGGCCGATTGTAAGCAAGCCTGAAGCAAGAGAAGACATTAAATCCTTGCCTGCACGGGAAGCAACGATTGCATTATGTGCTCCGCTCACGCATGGTCCATGGTCTGCAACAGTAATTAAAACCATTTCAATAAACCTGCAGCCATAAGAAGGCAAACTGGTTTTGAACCATAAATTGCTTATTACTTCGCCCAAGCCCTGTTTTTCTTCAAAGAATTTTGATAAAGGAATTCCATTGTATGTGACTTCATCCCCGCGGTCATCTGAAATCGAGCAAATAAAACTAGTTGGTTTCCTTATTGTGCCTTTTTTGAATTCTGCGGTAAAATCTTTCGGCAAAATATTCGGGGAAACTTCATTAATTTCTTTAATTATTTTCTTTTCCTTTAATTTTTCAAATTCTTTTTTTATTTTTTCCCCTAAATCATCAAATGAATTGGGAACAACTGCCCCTGCTTTCTTTAATGCGGTGTTTTTTTCATCAGCTGATTCTTTTTGTGTTCCTGAAGCAGCTCCCGCATGCCCGAACTGAACTCCGGAAGAAAATGCCTTGGCACATGTTCCTGTAACCCACATTACCAATGGCTTTGTTATCTGCTTTTTTTCCAAAGCATTAACTATTTCATATTCATCCATTCCTCCAATTTCACCCAAGCAAACCAGCAGTTTAATTTCAGGATTTTTATTCATTCTGATTAAATGCTCGCATAAGGTGTTTCCGGGAAACTTATCCCCGCCGATTGCAACCCCTTCATAAACTCCATTAGAATTCAATGAAATCATGTTATACATTTCATTGCTCATTCCGCCTGATTTTGCAGCCAATCCAATGTTTCCTTTTCTGTGCAGTTTGGAATTAATCATGTTTTCAATTGTTCCGCCTGAATTGCCTATGCGGAATGCTCCTGCACTTACTCCTCCGACTGTTGCAGGACCGATAATCCATTTTCCTTTTTCTTTTGCCAAAGCAATTAATTCCCTTGTCCTATTTTCAGGAATTCCTTCAGCAATAATTGCAACAGTGGTAATATTGTCAAGTTCAAGCGCTTCTTTGCTTGAAGCATAAGCTGAACGCATTGAAGCAAAATTAATTACAATACTTGTTTTTGGGTGTTTTTTTGCTGCCTCTTCAAATGATTTATAAATCGGAATCAAAATTTCTTTTGAACCAAAAAAAACCTTATGCATTCCTGCCCCAGTTGGATTAACAATGCATGCAATTGAAGGGGATTTTCTTTTAACAGCATAATCAAAATCAAGCATTCTCTGGACTGCATTTGCATTTAAATTATAAATAATTGATTGAGTGGATTCATCAAATAAAGTATGCTTCATTGGATTGGTGTTTTCATCAGATGTTTTTTGATTCATTCAATCACCTCTTTCACAGCCATTGGAACAATTTTAGTCATATGGGTTTCAGGACCGAAAACTTTTATCGGCACATTGATTTCTTCAACTGCTTTCCTTATTTTATCCAATCCGACTTCATAATTCGGTCCGCCTCTTCTAACATAAACCCTTATTTTATGTTCGCGCAGTTTTTCCGCATATTTCTGCAAAGCCATAATTATTCCGGTAAATGTTTTTGCTACATCAGTGAAATTAGCAATTCCGCCTCCAATTAAAAGGACTTTTCCTTTTGAATGCTTTTTTCTTGTCATTAAATCCAGAAGCGTTTTGGCATATTCAAATGTTTCATCAGTTGAAGGGTCTCCTGAATACTCACCGTAATTAGCCATTTCTTTTCCATACCCTAAATCAACTATTGTGTCGGCATAAATTACTGATGCTCCGCCTCCGGCAACCATTGTCCAGATTCTGCCTTCAGGATTAAGGATTTTTAATTTCAATGAAGAACCGCTTTTTTCATCAAGGCTTTTAATGTATTTTTCTTCTTCAGTCATTGTTTCCCCGAATGATTCGGGAAATTCATTTAAATTCCATTGCTTTCCTGATTCAAACATTCCTGTATCGTCTAATTTTGCCACTGTATCCAAAACAAAAACAGAATTATCTTTTACAACAAACGGATTCAGTTCCAAGTAAGCATAATTCAAATCAGCAAAAAAAGAATATAATGCGGAAATGAATTCAATTGATTTATTTTTTTCATTGAATTCAGGAAATTTTTTTTCAAGTAATTTTTTTGCATTTGATTTTTCAAGAACAGGAATATGAATTTCAATTACTTTATCCCAGTTTTCCTCTACTTCAATTCCGCCTTCCAATGAAAAATAAATTACATCATAATTTCTTTCAGTTTTCATTGCAACATACATTTCCTGCTTTTGTTCATGCAAAACAAAGGGCTCGACAATGAAATGAGTTAATTTTCCTAGCTTGTTTTTTATTTCAATTGTTTTTCCTAAATTTTTTTTCAGGAATTCAACTGCTTCAGAAAAATTCGCATTCAATAAAATGAGTTTTTGTTTTCCCCTTTTACCGAAAAGCATATCCGGCTTTACAACCAATTTTTCTTTTTTCAGCCAGGGATTTTCTTTTGCAAGTTTTTCAAGTGAATTTTCCGAATCAGCTAAAACACATTTTGATTCAATTTTAAACCCATATTTCGGCAAAAGCCTTTCAATCATTTCTTTTGCAGTACATTCACGTATTCCTTTCTGCGCCAATTCACTCACTCCTTAAAGATTTTTTCACAGATTCTTTTTTGAATCAAATCATTTGCATTAAAGCTTTTCATTTGCATTAAAGCTTTTTCTTTAAAGTTTCAGCAATTGCATCAATAAATTCTTCAGTTAGAAGCTGTTCTGCTTTATCAGGGCAGATTGCAGCCAAATCCTTTGTCATTTTGCCTGATTCAATTGTTTCAATAACTGATTCCTCTAATTTT
>JBDRGO010000063.1:0-7405 GCA_043817715.1 Candidatus Iainarchaeum sp.
TTCAAGCTATTATCAGTCTGCATGGACAGATGAATCAACTAAAGTTGAATTGCTTGACAGCGATGCAGGAGTTAAATTCAGCCTTCCTGAATTAAGGGAAAAAGTTGTTTTCAATATTTTGACTTCATCAGTTGAATCAGAAACAACTGGCGGAGAAGAAATTCAGGCAGAAAACGGTGAAACAATTACAACCTCAGCAGGGACAAAAATCACCATAAGTGTCGGAGAAGACAACTATGATGTCGTATGCGGCGATGTTGCAGCAGGAGACTGCGTTGCTGACCCAGAAACCTATATGGCTCCAATGGATGTTGGAACATTGGTTTATTTGGACAGCGAAGCACCATCCGGCGCAAAAGTCGTTGTAGGCGGACCAGTAGTCAACACAGTTGCCCAGTCAGTTACTGGATTAGCTGATAGATTAACTCAGGCAGGAGAAGTTATCTTGGAAGTCGATGGCGAAACAGGAAACGTCCTTGTAATGGGTTATACTGCAGCAGATACAGTAAAAGCAGCAAGAGACTTAATCGCAATGATTGAAGATATGTAAATATGTAAAGGGATTAATTTCCCTTTTCTTTTTCTTTTTTTTTATTTTTTTCAAAAACAGAGCATAAACTTAAACGTGCTTTTAATTGAATCTGGATTGCTTTTTTAATCAATAATTCTGAATTTTAAATTTTTTTTTGATTGAATTCAACCTATTTTTTTTAGTTTAATTTAATTTTCTTTTTTTTAATATATAATTAATTTCTTCTGGTTTATTTTTTTTAACATATAATTAATTTTTTCTGGTTTAATTTATTTTTTTTATTTGTTTGTTTTGCTTTCATTTTTTTTATTGCTTTTTAGTGCTTATTATTAAAAACCTTTTTCCTGAGTTTTAATTCATGGAGCAGATAATTAAGGAAAGGATAAAGCAGATTCAGGAGCAGAACGAAGAAAAGCACATGGCAAAGCAGGAAATTAAAGAAGAAACAAAAGAAGAAAATGCAGAATCCGGAAACTGGAAACTTTATCTGGCTTTTGCATTAATTGTTTTAATTGCCTCTTTTTCCATTTATTTCATTGTTTTTTCCAAAACAGAGCAGTATTCCTCGGTAATTGAAAAGCAAGGGGTTTTATTCAAGTCAAATTCTTCTGCTTCAGAAATACTTAATGCCTTTTCTTCTGAAAAGGAATTAATTGTTTCAATCCAGTTTGAGGAAGGCAATACAGATGTTTCCTTAATGACAAATTCATTGGTTTTATTTTCCACTCTCTTGACTTACAATGGAATCAGGGTGTTTGTTGTTGCACAATCATTGGATGAATCAGGCAATCTGATTGAATGCCTTTCAAATAACGGGACAAGCGATTCAGTTGAGCTTTCAGGCGAGGAATGCATTCAGTTATTGCAGGATTCTGAAAAAAGAAAAATACTTGTCCTGCGCCCTGATGCAGAACTGCCTAAGCCTGAAATTATTCTGGAAGAAAAAACAATTACAGTAAAGCCTTCCACTCCAAACAGCGCTTCTTTTGCCTCAAAAATTTTATTGGATGCATTATTTGAAGGAAATGAGAATGCAATGGATAAAATAAACCAGTTGTTTTCATCAATGCAGGCGGGTTAATTTTCCGCATATGATAAAAATAATTAAGGCTTAAGAATTTGCAGTAAATTCCTGCATGCAATAAAAATAACTTAATTTTAAGAATTGAAAAAAATAATTGTATTTTAAGAATTTGAATTTTAACTTGTATTGGGTGGAAAATTCTTTTGAATTCATTTTTTTTTGAATTAATCAAAAATTAATGCTGGCTGTTATAGGGCTTAATCTTTTTTTTTTCAATTATCCTTTTTTTTGAATTTAATCCAGTGATCCCTTGATTATTTCCCTCAATATATTTGTTGCATAAGTTCCTTTTTCCAGTGAAAAGGAAATCTTTGCCTTTGTTTTTCCTTCATTGAATTCGTCTTCTGAAACTTCAATTAATTTCAGTTTTTCCGGAATTAATTTTATTTTTTTTACTGCTCCTTTTGTGCTTAATTCATTCATTTCTTTGACCTTAAAGTCTTCAAATGAAATCTCTTCTTCTTCAAGTATTTCCCTTTCAATTTCTCCGAGGATTCCTTCTGAAAATTTTGAATTGAACCCGATTAACTGCGCTGAAGGGATTCCTTCAATCAGTTCATCTTCTTTGATTTTTTCCAGCCCTATTCCTTTTTCAATTCTTTTATTTATTATCCGGTTGAATAAATAGCTTTGGTATGCATGGGTGAATAAATAGCACATTGATTTTGGAAGGGCGCGGAATGCATTCACAAAGTCTTCAGGATATTTGCTTAAATGGTTCAGGATAGCGCGTTCATGCCTGTATTTTTTCGGGAATTCATTCAATGCCTTCTTGAAGTCAAGTGTTTCTGAAAGATGTTTTCTTGCTTCAGAAATTTCTTTTTCTTCCAGTTCATTTGTTTCAGAAAGGAAAACCATTACCCCTTCTTTTACTCCGTTGGTTAAAAATTCTTTTCCGGCTTTATGCGAAATTTTTCTTATTCCGCCGAATCTCTGCTCCCCGAAATAATTCGGAATTCCTTTCTGTATTTCATTAAAGCATTTTTCAATTATTTCTTTTGTTTCTTCCCTGCCTTTATTAATTTCCCTTATAATTATTTCAAATTCATTTCCTTTTAATTTTCCTATTTCAATTCTTTCACTGCTCCATTCGGCATCCCTTAAATCAATATACCTTGAATTGAATGACTTTATTTTTTCATATTCCGGGTTCCAGACTGAAATTTTCTGGACAGTTATTGCTCTTTTGTCCTTTAATCCTGCATATCCAATTCTTTTCTGGCTTAAACCCATTTTTCTTGAAATGATTTTCACTGAATTAATAGTGTCATAATTGAATTTTTCCATTGTTAAAAGCAGCTGCTCTTTTCCTTTAATTTTTTCAGGAAATTTTTTCTCCAGTTCAATTCTGCTTGAATCATCATTGAATGCCTTCAATTCAAGCGCTTTTCCTTCTAAAGTTATTTCTTTTACCTTAAAATCAGCTATTCTGCGTTTGATTCTTCCCCCTAATGCAGGAGTGGTTGAACTGAAATATTTTAATCCGCAGTCATTCATTGTTTTGCCTCATTGCTTTATTTGTATCTGAGCATTGCTCCAAGCCCGCCGAATGATTTCAGGAATTGTTCCCCTTCAGGGGTTTCAGTTGAAACAATTTTTGCTTTTGCGCCTGTTTCCCCTGCTTTTTCAATCAGAAAATCAATGTACTCGTTTTCTTCCAATAATTCGCATGATGCATTGCAGGATTTGCATTTGAATTCAGGGGCATTTGCGTTTTCATATTTTATTATTTCAATGAATTCTTTTCCATCATTAGGGCATTTGAATTTGAATGCAGTCCAGTTTAATTCCTCTGAAACCAGAAGCGTTTCAACTTTTCCTATTGCCAGTGCTTCAAAAATTTCTTTTTCCCCGTATGCTGCGAGATTGTCTTTTCCTATTTCTTCAAAAAATTTATTTATCAGAATTTTTTCCTTCATTAAATCAGTGTCTTTCAATAAGTCCTCTGATTTTTGGACAAGCTCCCTTACTCCTGATTCATCTGTATAAGATGTGTCAATGGAGCCGATTATTTTCTGCTTTAATCTGTGGTCCAGCATGCCTTTGTTCAGGAAATAATTTTTTGTCATTCCCGGCCCGCCGATAATTATTCCCTTTAATTTGTCCTCATAAGGCATGAAATGATTGTTTATTTTTTCGCTCATCCGCTTGTAAAAATCCTGCGCTGCCTCTTCCCTTAAATGCTCGAAACGTTTTGCACTGTTATGCACAATCAATCCATTGGCTAAAAAATTCCGGTTTTTGATTGTTAAATCAATCATTTCTTTTCCGTATTTTTGCTTCTGCAGATGCATTATTTTCACAGGCATTAAATTAAATTCAAGCATTTTTCTGAATTCTTTTTTCAGTTTCTTATTTTTTATTTTCATGAATGTTTTTTCAAAAATCTGCTTGCTCATCATTCTTTTATCATTCAAAAACATGTTCGCTGTTTTGAATTTTTCAGGAATAATTCCTTCCTTTTTAAGCATTTCTTTTATTTTTTTTCCTTTTACAAGCATTTGCCTTGAATTGCTTTTGTCTTTTTTTAATTTAATGAATTCAATTAATTTTTTGCTTTTTTTCTTTGAATTAAATCCAACAAATTTACTGAATAATTTAGCTGATTTTCCTTCCGTTATATCGACTATGTATCTTGCATTGTCTGAATAAGGATTTGCTTTATTGTCATATTCATGCAATGATGCAATGATTCCAAACCTCAAAAAAAGTAATTGGATTTGCTGGATTACTTTTTTGTTGTTCATTCCCAATCCGATTCCTCTTTCAATTGCAAATCCTTCTGCGTCAAACAATCCTTTCAGGAAAGAAGCAATAACTTTATTGCCTGACTTCATTATTTTCAAAGGAATGCCTGAGTTTCTTGCTTTCTTTATTTCAGGAAATTCATTTGAAATAAATCTTGTTATCGCTTTTCCATTGACTCGTAATTGAAAGTAATTTTTTGTTTCTATGAATCTTAACTTTGTTTTTGCTTTAAATAATTTTTTTGAACGATTTTCATATTCTTTTATCACTTCTTTGTCTGCTTCAAAAAAGCTAATTCTTTCCTTTTCTGAACTTCCGTCACCTAAATAATATCCAATTAATTGCGCTAGTTCAGGGGTTAATCTTTTAGGCAGGGTAATTTCGGTTTCCGGTTTCATTACTGAAATCCATTCATTGAAATTAATTCCTGTTTTTGTGCATAAATTTTTGATAAAATCAATTCTTGCATTGAATTTTCCCGTTTCAATTGCTGAAACAACTGCCTGATGGATTCCTGCGGTTTTTCCGAATTCTTTCTGGCTTAATTTTTTCTTTTTCCTGAATTCAATAAAATATTTTCTTGCTTTTGGAGTTAATTTGTATTTATTGAAATAATTTGTTTCAAGTTTCTGTGTTTTTCCTTGTGCTTCAATTTTTTCAGGCATTAAAAGAAAGTCCCCTTCATTTAATTTATCTGCAGGGGATTCAATTATTTTTCCGTCTTCATTCCATTTAAATAAAACATGGTCTTCAGAGCAGGTTAATTCAGTTCTCGGGTTTTTAGTGATTATTTTTATTGCATTGGTTTTTTTGGCAGTCCATTTGCCTGTTATATTTGAATCAATTAAGTCAAGTTTTTCAAAATCCGCGCTTTTAACGCTTAAAGGATTATGTGCTTTATTTATTTCAATTATTTCGCCTTCCGGAAGCATAATTAATGAATTCGGGTCAAGGCATTGCCCTCCGGCACGGAATTTACCCGGAACCTGTGAATTGAAATGCGCCAGAACATGGTATTTTCTTCCCACAAGTTCGGCAATTGTTGCCTCGTTTTTGTCGATTGTGATTAATCCATAAACTTCTTTTGGCTTAATCATTTCCTCTAATGGATCAAGATGGAATTCTGAATCGCACCAGTACATTTTAACCTTTAATTCCTGTGCAGGCTGGATTGTGAACATTTTAATGTCTGTTTTTCCCTCTGTTTCAGATACATTTCCGCAGAAAATTGCCAAACCATTTTCAGGCATTTTGAATTCAATCTGCTTCAATAAATTAATTATTTTCCTTAATGCGCCCTGCACGTTTTTTCTTGTCTGCGGGGACTTGATATTTGATGACTGGCTTATTTCTTCAGTTAATGCATTCATTACTGTTGAGCGGTCCGCGCTTGGAGGAATAAACTGGCTGATTAATTCAGTTCCTTTTCCCTTGAATTTCTTTAATTTAGCCACTTTTTTCTTGAACAGCAATGCCTCTGTATCTGTATTTGTTTCTTTCATTCAAAAAACCATTATTTGCCTTGTCTCTATACTAATCAATTAATAAAGGAAAATTTATTAATAGTTTGAATTTAATTAATTCGTTAAGTTAGTTATTGAATTCATTTATTGCGTATTATTGGGAATTCAAAAATTAATCATTCGGGTGAAAAAATGGATATGTTTGAAATATTCCAGGATTATGCAAAAGAAAAAGAAAAAGAGGAAGAGCAGGAAAAAAAAGAAGAATCCCAAAGTTCTTCTGGCCAGTATTCCTCAAATTCTTATAGTTCTTATTCAAATGCTTCAAATGGTTTTAATGCTTCTAAATTATTTGTTATTTCTGCAGGGGGTTCCTTATTCTTTGATGGAAAACCTGATTCAGTTAAAATAGCGCAGTTTGCGCAGGCAATAACTGAACTGCGTTCAAGAGGATATTCTTTTGTAATTGTTGTCGGAGGCGGAAAAACAGCCAGAAATTATGTTTCTGCGGCAAAAGCATTAGGCGCCAATAATTTTGAATTAGATGAAATAGGCATCCAATGCACTAGATTGAATGCTAGTATAATGATTAATGCCTTGGAAAATGCCTATCCAAGTGTTTTAACTGACGTAAAAGAGGCAAAAAACGTGATTTTAAGCGAAAGAATAGCCGTTTTCGGGGGCTTAATGCCTGGAATTACCACTGATGCAGTAAGCGCCCTTATTGCCGAGTATTTAGGGGCTATTGGGTTAGTGAACTTAACTAATGTGGATGGAGTGTATTCAGCTGACCCGAAAAAATCTGAAAGGGCAAAATTTTTTCCTGCATTAGGCTATGAAAAGCTCATTACTTTATTGAAAGTAAGTGATTCAAAGCCAGGGCAGAATTTAATCCTGGACCTTCCATGCGCATTAATAATTAAAAGAAGCAAAATCAAAACATATGTATTGAACGGCAATGACTTGGAGAACTTCAAATCAATGGTTATTGGAATGGATTTTAAGGGAACAATAATTTCAGAAGGAAAAGAAGAGGAATGAAATGAATGGATGAAGAAAAAAGAAAAAGAGACTCAATTATTATTTCTTCTTTTATGGTAATTTTATTATTTCCTTTGTTTTTTGCGGCAAGTTATCTCCTGATGTTTTTTCCTTTTTTTGTTTCTTTAGCATTGGCAATTATTTTGAGTTATTTCTTGTCCTTGAAAATTGAGGAATTTCTTTATGGTGCGATTAACAAAAAAACACTTGAATTCATTAAATTTGTTCTGCTTGTAATTGTTTTTGTTTTTTTAGGTTTGATTGTTTGGGGTTTATTTCTGCCTTTATGCTGTGCATAATTAATGCAGTTCATCAACTTCAAATTCTTCCCATTTCTTTTCTCCAAGTGCAATCATTAATTCATTCGGCGTTATAATAAGCGTTTTCCAGTTCTGCGCATCATCAAACA
This sequence comes from Candidatus Iainarchaeum sp., assembly GCA_043817715.1. GTDB lineage: Archaea > Iainarchaeota > Iainarchaeia > Iainarchaeales > JAFGBZ01 > JAFGBZ01. The sequence goes on from JBDRGO010000063.1 coordinate 7,278, forward strand.
CAATTCTTGGACAAGCTGTAATCACAAAACAGTCAATTTTTGTTCCTAAGAAATAGCTTTCATTAACATAATCCACTGCAAACAAAAATGCCTTTTTTCCTTTTCCTTCAATTAATTTCTTTAATTTA
>JBDRGO010000064.1:0-4707 GCA_043817715.1 Candidatus Iainarchaeum sp.
GCATTTCAAAGGAAAGGAAGAAAAAATTCATTTCATTGGGATAAGAGATTTGTTGAAAATGTTTTATGAAGATGTTGAAAAATATAAGAAGAGGTTTTTATGAAAGTAAAAAAAATTGAGATTCTGGTGCAGTCAAGAAAAAAAATTACTAATGATGTTGTTGAAACATTTGAAGCAATAAAAAAAGGAAGAAAGGTAAAGAAAAAAGAGCGGCTTGTTTTTGAGTCAGTTGAAATGTTCAGAAAAATGATTACTCCCGAAAGGTTAAGGTTGCTGAAATTAATTCGTGAAAAAAAACCTAAAAGCATTCGCCAATTATCTAAAATAGCGAAAAGAGATTATGGAAACCTTTACAGAGATGTTAAATTATTAGAGTCAATGGATTTAATTGAAATAAATAAAGAAGAAGTAAAAGTTGAATTCGATGAAATGAAAATTTCTGTTCCACTGGAAGCAGTTGCCTAAAAATCAAGCTTTCCCTAAAAGGAAAAGCATTATTGCTTTTTGCACATGCAATCTGTTTTCTGCTTGATCAAATACAATTGATTGAGGTCCATCAATTACTTCTGCTGTTTGTTCATATCCTCTCATTGCAGGCAAACAATTCATGAATACCGCATCAGGTTTCGCATGTTTCATTAATTCTGAATTCACTTGATAAGGATTAAATATTTTCACTCTTTCTGCTTCTTTTTCTTTTGGAATATGATAACTCATCCATGAATCAGTATAAATTATATCAGCATTTTTTGCTGCTTCAATTGCATCATTTGTTACAACAACTTTTGAGCCATGTTTTTCCGCAAATTCTTTTGCTTTTTTAATTACTTTTTCCTGCGGTTCAAATTCTTTTCCTTTCGGGCAACCGACAAATACATCCATTCCAACCATTGAACAACCATACAAAAGCGAATGAGTTACATTATTGTTTGAATCCCCTAAATAAGCTAATTTTAATCCCTTTAATTTTCCTTTTTTTTCCTTAATTATCTGCAAATCACACGCAATTTGACAAGGATGACTAAAATTAGTTAAAGCATTAATTACAGGCACTTCAGATGCTTCGGCCATTTTCATTATTCCTTCATGTTCAAATAAGCGAGCCATAATAATGTCAACATATCTTGAAGCAGTTTTCACTGTGTCTTCAATTGATTCTTTTGAACCCATTGCAGAATCTGCTGTTGAATAAAATATTGCATGCCCTCCCATTTGAGTCATTCCAACTTCAAATGAAACCCTTGTTCTTAAAGAAGGCTTTTCAAAAATCATCAACAAAGTTTTATCCTTTAAAACAGTTGAATACTTTTCAGGATTATTCTTTAATTCAATTGCTAAATCAATTATTTTTTCTAACTCCTCAGGAGTAAAATCATATAAACTAGTTAAGTGTCTTGTCATTTAAATCCCCTAAGTATAAAAAAATAAAGGAAATAAAAATGTGTTGGTAGCTTACCGAAGTTTTTCACTTAAAACCTTAAATGCAAGCGGGGCATCCAAATCACTTATTACTAAAAAATTATCCTCTCTACACGCAATAATATGAAAAATATTAATGTCTTCTTCTGCTAAAGTTGAAAAAATCAATGCAACAACTCCTGGAGTTGTTTCAATTTCAATCGGGCACTTAACATTAATTATTGCAAGGTTTTTTTGGACATTAGAAAACTTTTTCAGATACTCGGGTTTTTCTTCAAGAAAAAACATATAACCGCTTGGACCTTTAGAAGAAGCAATTGCTTCAACATCAATTTTTTTTTCACTGCGTACAGCAATAACTTTATTTAAAATCGAAAAATTTGATTTATGCAATAAATCAATTACTTTTTTTTCTTTCTGAATTCTTTTCTTTTTCAGTTTCTCACTTAAACGAATTAAAGAAATCTTAACTGAATCAAAAGAAGCATAATCCAATTCTTTGCAGATTTTTCTTGCAAGGGCACTGTAATTAATTATTCCCTGAGAAACAGCCTCCAGAACAAAGGGCTTTTTCTTTAAGTAATCTTCAATCTGCTTAGACAAAGGAATGTTTTGTTCCATATATAACATTTCACACTAATTTGTATATAAATGTATTCATTTGGTTTAAATAACTTGGATGAAGCAATAGAATAAGCAATAAATTTTGGAGGAATTAAAAATGATTTCAAGTTATGAAGCAAAACCAGAGGAAGTAAAGAAAGTCCTTTTGCTGTATTCAGGAGGGCTTGATACTTCTGTTATGGTTAAATGGATTCAAGAAAAATATAATGCAGAAGTATTTACTCTTACATTAGATGTAGGGCAACCATTAATTGAATTGGATCATGTGAAAAACAAGGCATTAAAGCTTGGTGCAAAGGATGCATTTGTTGTTGATGTAAAAAAAGAATTTGCTGAAGAATATGTCTTGAAAGCAATTAAGGCAAATGCATTGTATCAAGGAAAATATCCTTTAAGTACAGCTTTAGCAAGACCTTTGCAGGCAAAAGTTGCGGTTGAGTATGCTGAGAAAATTAATGCAGATACAATTGCTCATGGAAGTACAGGAAAAGGAAATGATCAAGTAAGATTTGATGCAAGCATAATTACTTTGAATCCTGAAATGAAAATCATTGCTCCAGTAAGAGAATGGAATATGTCTCGTGACAAAGAATTAGAATATGCAAAAAAACACGGAATTGAAATTTCTGAAAACAACAAAAAATATTCCACTGATGAAAATTTGTGGGGCAAAAGCAGTGAATGTGATGTATTAGAGTTTCCGGATAAAGAACCTCCTGAAGATGTTTTTAGTTTTTGTATTTATCCAAAGTATGCTCCAAACCAAGCAGAATATATCTCAATTGAATTTGAGAAAGGAAAACCAATTGCATTAAACAAAAAGAAAATGGATTTGCATGAATTAATTCAGGAATTAAATGAAATTGCTGGAAAACACGGAGTAGGAATTTATGACCACATGGAAGACAGGACAATCGGATTGAAAAGCAGGGAAGTGTATGAATGCCCTGCTGCCGCATGCATTCTCGAAGCGCACAAAGACCTGGAAAAATTTGTTTCAACAGGAAATGAAAATCATTTCAAAGCAATAATTGAAAACGAATGGAGTAAAATGGTTTACACCGGGCTTTGGTTTGACCCTTTAATGAATGCATTAAATTCATTCATTGAAGAAGTGAATGAAAAAGTTTCAGGAACAGTTAATTTGAAATTATTTAAAGGAAATGCAGCAATAGTTGGAAGAAAATCTCCGAATGCATTATATGACCACAATCTTGCAACATATAATGAAGGACAGACATTCAACCAGAAAGCATCGCCTGGATTCATCGAATTATGGTCACTGCAGTCAAAAATGGCTTATCAATTAAAGAAGGGAAAAAAATGAAATTATGGAATTCTAAAGGAATTCCTTTGAATAAAGAAATAGAGGAATTCCTTTCAGGAAAGGACATTTCATTTGACCAGAAATTAATTGAATTCGACTGCATTGCATCCATTGCCCATGCAAAAATGCTTGCAAAAATCAAGGTGATTTCAGAAAAGGAATGCAGCGGATTGGAAAAAGAACTCAAGAAAATAATTGAATTGAATTCAAAAGGAAAATTCAAGCTCGGTGTTTCGGATGAAGACTGCCATACAAAAATTGAAAATTATTTAGTGAAAAAACTCGGAAGCACAGGAAAAAAAATCCATTCAGGGAGATCAAGAAATGACCAGATATTGACTGCACTGCGCTTGTATTCAAAACAGAAATTAATTCAGGCAAAAAAAGAAACACTAAAATTATGCAGTTCACTGGTTAAAAAAGCGGAAGAAAATGAATTTGAATTCATGCCGGGATACACTCATTTACAACAGGCAATGCCTTCAAGTGTTGGATTATGGTTAAGTGCTTTCTCTGAATCACTTTTAGATGACATTGAATTACTTGAAGCAATTTCAAAAATAAATAATCAAAATCCATTGGGAAGCGCTGCAGGATATGGAACAATCATTCCAATTGACAGGGAATTCACAACCAACTTGCTTGGGTTTGAAAAAATCCAGAACAATGTTCTGTACTGCATTAATTCACGCGGAAAAATTGAATCAATGATTTTGTTTTCTTTAATGCAGATAATGCTTGACTTGAATAAAAAGGCAACTGATCTGCTTTTGTTTTCAACAAAAGAATTTGATTTTGTTTCTCTTCCAGATGAATTCCTTACGGGAAGCAGCATTATGCCGCAGAAAAAAAATTATGATTTACTTGAAATCATGAAAGCAAATTCAAGCAAAATGCTCGGGTTAATGATTTCATGCATTTCAACAATCAATTCACTTCCTTCCGGATACAACAGAGACACTCAATTAACCAAAGAATACTTAATGAATGGATTTGGGTTATGCATTGATTCAATTAAAGTAATGACTAAAGTAATTTCAAATCTTCAAATAAATAAAGAAAAAATGAAAGCAAATTATTCAAAAGAAATTTTTGCAGCAGGTTTAGCCAATGAAATGGTTTTGAATGGAATACCTTTCCGCGAAGCACACAAAAAAATTTCAAAGGAACTGGAGAAAATAAAAAAACAGGAACTTGAAAAAAATCTGAAAAAAAAGAAATTAATTGGAGGAACAGGGAATTTAGGTTTGGATGGGTTAAAGGAAAAAATTGAAGCAAAATTAAATGAAAAAATTAAAAAAAATGAATTAAAAATTGAAAACTTTAATGCAAAACAA
>JBDRGO010000065.1:0-3617 GCA_043817715.1 Candidatus Iainarchaeum sp.
GGATTTATCGCCTTTTATATTAAAACAAAACCCTTTAAATACCATTCAAATAACTAAATTTTTGCATGAAAATACTTTTTTTGACTATGAATGAATCCTGTTATGAATCAAAACGTCTGCAGGAAGAAATGCAGAAAAAAGGAATTCTGTTTCTGGCAGTCAAGCCTGAAGAATTCCATGAAGAATTAAATGAATTCAATGCGGTTTTAATCCGTTCAATTCAGGGGCAGACAAAAAAAGCAAAAGAAATCGCTTCAAAAGCAGTAAAGCAGGGGCTGGCTGTAGTAGATGAAAAAATTGGAAAAGATTTAGGCGGAACAAAATACCGGAATCATTTACTGTTTGAAAAAGCAGGCATTCCTGTGCCGAAAACATTTTTATTGCCCAAAGCATTAAGGAAATTAAATGAATTTAAATCCAAAGAATTGGTGATTAAGCCGGTTGCAGGAAAGCAGGGAAAAGGGGTTTTAAAAATCAGGAACAGCAAAACTGAATTAGAAAATTTCATTAAAAAAATTCCAATTGAAAAAAGAAAAAAATTCATGGTTTCTGAATTCCTTAAAATTGAAAAAGAATTCAGGGCATTTATAATTGGAGAAAATATTGCGGGGGCATTTGAAAAAATTTCTGATTCATGGATTCATAATGTTTCCCAGGGCGCTGAAGCAAAGGAAGTGAAATTAAGCAAAGAAGCTGAAATGCTTGCATTAAATTCAGCCTGTGCAGTATTCAATGAAATTTCCGGAGTGGACATTGCCCAAACAAAAAAAGGATTATTTGTATTGGAAGCCAATAGAGCACCTGGATTTGAAGGATTAGAAAAAGCAACAGGAAAAAATATTGCAAAAGAAATAATTGAGTATTTGGAAAAGAAAACAAAAATTAATTTGAGTGTTTGAATAAAAATGAATTGATTAAAATGAAAAAATTATAGGTTGTCCGAAGAGAACTCAGGCAATATTTGCAGAATAAAGATTTTTTTTTTAAATCTCATGGAATGCAGATTTTGATTAACTCAGAACATGTTCGAAAGGTTGAAAGCGCTCTTTCCAGAATCAAAAGAAACTTTCCAAATCATTTAATTATAGTTGAAAAACAAAATGAATCACAGCACAGAATAAGGACCAAAGAAAACTTCGCTGTTCTGCAGACAGAGGAAGTAATTGTCGGCATCCAGCAGCATTTACAAAGCAATGGAATTGAATTTAAAAGTCGTAGAAGAAACCCTGTTTCGGTTTCCCCGGAAAATGCAAAAAAAGTAAGTGGATTGCTTAATTTTTTTCAAAAAAAATTTCCTTTTCATTTAATTGGAATCCAGCTTCGTAAAGGCGAAACAAATCATAGAATAATTGTGAGAAGAAAAAGACCCTATTAAATCCTTCAATAAAATCCAATACCCTAATTTAATTCTTTTCTTTTGATTCTGAATTTCAATCAATGGTTCATTTAATGTTTTTTCCTTTTTTATTAATTCATTTAATGTTTTCTTCTTCTTTTTTCGTCAGTTCAATTATTAATTCCTTTACTTTTTTTAAATTATCAATTTCAATTGATTCATTTGGTTCATGAGCATTGCCTCCTCCGGGCCCGAAAGAAATTGCAGGAATGTCGTTTCTTGCTAAAAATCTTCCATCCATTCCGCCTAAAGCACAAACAATTGGTCTAGGAGAATTAAATAATTTTTCACCAACTTTTTGGATTTCTAATGCATAAATATTATTTTCCCCAATAAAGTATCCATCAGTTCCTTTCAAAGAAACTCTTCCATTCAATTTATATTTTTTCAATAATTTTCTTGCAAACCTTCTGAATTTATCTAATTCTTTTTTTACATTTGCTTCAGGAATTAATCTAATATCAAAACCAATTCTCATTCTTCCCGGAATAATATTATGTCTTTTTCCTGCACGCAAAACAGTTATTGAAAATCTTCCATGCACTTTATCCCAAGGCGCTTCTTTTGGAGCAGGAGCATTAGAAACCTGTGTCTGCATTATTTCTTCATATTTCAATAAATCATTCAAAAAAGGAATTGAATCATGCACTATTCTTGGCCCGCGAAAAGGATAACCTGCATGAAATTGTTTTCCTTTCAATCTAATAGTTCCCTTAATTATTCCGCTGCATCCTGCATCAACTGTTGTAAAGCTTCCATCAACAACCAAAGCAAAATCAGATTTAATTTCATCCAAAGCATTATCTGTTAACCATTTAATTCCATAAGCTCCGCCGACTTCTTCATCACAAGCACAAATTAATTTAATATTTCTTTTCAAATTCTTTTCTTTTGCGAGTACTTTAATTGCACCAAAAGCAGCAGCAATTGCTCCTTTATCATCATTCACTCCTCTTCCAATTAATAAATCCTCTTTTCTTCTCATTTTGAATGGATTTGTTTTCCATCCATCTCCTGCACTAACCACATCATAATGAGTTATTACTGACATGCATTCTTTTTCGCCTGAATTCAATTCAATTACTATATTTGGCCTAGGCAGTTTATCTTTTGCAGAAACATTAATTATTTTTGTTTTCAAACCAAGTTTTTTTGCTTCATCACAAATTAATTTCGCGCACTCGGAATAATTTTCCTTTGTTTCAGAATCAGTATTCAAGGAAACAAGCTTTCTTAAAAAACGAATTTCATAATTCATTTGAAAACCTTTGGTTTTCAAAGCTTTAAATCGCGAGCGATTTAAATTCATTAGGTCTTTTTTTATTTTCATTTTTTTCCCTTTAATTTTCTTTAATTAATTCATTTATTTCTAAAACAATTTTATTGTGTATTTCTTTTTTTATTGAACCTATTTTTACTCTGACAAAAGTTTTTTTAATGCTAAAAATTCTTTCAATCTTAACTTTGCTTTCTTTAATCAAATTTCCTTTTTCTAAATCAGTATTTGTAAGAATAAATGAATAATCAGTTAATGAAACATTTGTTGTTAAAGGAACTACAATAACATCTTCTCTCTTCAAATTATGTTTATTGTTGGAAATAACTATGCATGGCCTTAATTTCTTTTCTGCCCCATCACTAAAAGGATATAAAAGAAGAATAACATCTCTTTGCTTTACTTTAAGTATTGGTTCCATACTTCATCATCTTTATTATCCCATAACTCTTTCAAATTTTTTTCAGTTATGTGCTGAATGTCTTTAAAATCATCAATAACTTTTTTAGCTGTTTTATTGCTTTTTTCAAGATAAATTCTTCCATTCTCAACAACTAAAATAATTTTGTTTCCTTTTTTAAAACGAGACTTTTCTCTTGCTTTTTTAGGAATAACAATTTGACCTTTTTCACTTAAAGTAGTTGAATAAACTTCATACATAAGAAATCACTAATAAAAGTAAGACACACCTTACTTTTAAATATATTGTTTTATTGTACTCTAAATATATTTCTCCAAAATTTTCTCAGTTTCTTCCATTCTTTTAAGTCCTTTTTTTGCGGAAAATAATGCAAGCTCTTGTGCAAGACTTTTACTTAATTTAGTTCCTCCTTCCCACCCATTTCTTCTAGCATAATTCATTGCAAGATTTGATTCATTTTGTTCTGAATCAATTATTTTCTTAATTGGCTCAATTAATTCCAATTCTTCTTTTGGAACAAATTT
>JBDRGO010000066.1:0-2241 GCA_043817715.1 Candidatus Iainarchaeum sp.
TGCTTTTTTGAAAATTTCCTGAATTCAAAATTTTTGTACTTGATTTCCCTGTTTTTTCCGTATACAATGAATTTTTTTCCAGGAAATTTTTCCAGCAAGGGAAGGATTTTTTCCAGGGTTTTTTCGGAAAAATAAGCCAGAAAATAATCCTTTTCCTTTGCTTTAATTTGCATTATTTCCGGATTGACTATTGTATAGTAAAAAAATGTGTTTTTTCTTTTCTTTTCCGGCTTTTCAATTGATGAAACAATTGTGTAATTCGGCTTTGGAAACAAATTAACCAGCACATCATCGGTGAATTTTTTTTCAATCCTTTCGCTTAATTCAAATTTCATTTCAATGAATTTTTCCGCATGCAGGTTTGAAATCAGTATTGTGGGAATATTGAATAATTTTCCCGCATAAATTCCGAACACATCAAAATCGCTTATTATTGCATCCGGCCTGAATTCTTCAATTATTTTTTTCAGTTTAAGCAGATTGCCTGAAAAAACAAACGGCGCCTTAGGCAGATTAAATGCAATTGTTTTTGTTTTGCTTAATTTTTCTTTTTTGTAATATAATTCAAACCAGCTAATTTCCTGCACGCCGGAAAATTCTTTTTTTAAAAATTCCACTGCATCTCCGTAAGAAACAATTTTTACTTCATGTTTTTTTTGCAATTCTTTGATTAAAATGCTTGCCCTTGAAGCATGTCCCAATCCCACTCCGCAAACAGTGTAAAGTATTTTGGCCATAAATTAACCCCTTGTTTTTTTTAAAGCCTTTTCACATTCTTCTTTAAGTGTCTGGCATAATGCACTTCTTTCGCCTTTTATTCTGACTAAAAAAACGTGGTTTTTTGATTTAGCAAGGTAATAAAAAATTCCTGTGGAGTGTTCATATGAAGGCGGTACAAAAAAAACTTCTACGCTATCGGCTTTTCCGAAACCATGCATAAAATTATTAATAAGAAACCCGTTTATTTGTTTTTCAAATTCAGGATCCAAAAAACAAGCCCTTTTAACATTTCTGGTTCTTTGAACGCTTTCAATTGCTTCTTCAATTCCTTCGATGCAAAGGCTGCTTTCAGGTTGAACAACTTTACGGTATTCAGGAGTCCAACTAGGTGCAGTTGCTTTTTTTACTATTGCTTTAAAATGATTTTTCATTAAATCAACTCTGAGTTTTTATTTGCTTTTCTACTTTAAAAGTTTATTAATTTCTTTAAGGAGTTCATTGTTTCCTGGCTTAAATTTTGCTTTTACAATGTTTTTTCTGAATTCACTGTTTCTTCTGAAGAATTCTTCCAGCGCTTCTTTTGTCGGGTGCTCTTCCAGCAATCCGAACCCCAATTCCTCTATTGTGGCCCCGTTAAAAAACCTTTCATAGAATTTTGCTGAAGTAAAAGTGTAAACCGGTTTCTTTAGGTAAATTGCTTCGCTTATTAATGAAAGCCCGCCATGGCTTATGATTCCTTTGCATTCAGTTAAATGCTTTAAAAATCCTTTTTTTGAGTATTTTTCAAAAAACCTGGTTTTTGCCGAATTTTTTTCTTTAATTCCATAAATTATAAATTTTTCATTTGTTTTTTTCAGCAAAGGAATAATTGTTTTTAGCTGATTTTTTTCGGAGTAAACCAGGTAGTAATCCCTGATTTTTGGCCTTGATTTCATTACTTCTTCCTTGACCAGCACATCAAAAAATTTCACGCCCTTTAGATTTTTTCTTTTCCTTAAATAAATCACGAACAAGTTTTCAATTCCGATAAAAGGCCATAACCCCAAAACTCCCGTAACCAGTGAAAAGCTTTCCATTTTATGCCTTCTTTTTAGCTTGAAATATTTCAGGGAATGCATGTTTGAAATAAACACGTGCTTTATTCCGAAAAATTTTGCGGCATAAAATCCGAACACATCATAATCTGATACAATTAAATTTGGTTTGAATTCATGAATTATTTTTCTGAAAAATTCCAGGTTTTCCCCTATTACTTTAGGGGTTCTTGGAATGTTTTTTCCAATGCTGATTAATTCATTGTATTCTCCGTGCGTGTCATAATAAACAGGAAACCCTTCCATTTCAATCGGCTTGAATTCCTTCAAATAATCCAGTGCATTCCCGTAAGTGACAACTTTTACGTCATGCTTTTTTCTTAATTCTTTTATCAGCGAACTGTCTCTTGATGCATGCCCTAATCCCACTCCGCATAAAGTGAAAATAATTCTTGCCATGCATTACACCTGCGTTAAAATTACAAAC
>JBDRGO010000067.1:0-16805 GCA_043817715.1 Candidatus Iainarchaeum sp.
GAATTTGTAATTGAATTTACTCCCGCACAAGTAACTGATGAACTGGGATGGTATTCAGTGAAACAGAATTATTTTGAAGTGAAAATGAAAAACAAAATAAGCAATGCGCTGGAAATTGAAAAAGCGGAAATAAGCTCAGAAAACATTTACCCAATGGATGCATTAAGGATGGGAAACTGGATTAAGGAAGAATTGGAAGGCAGGATTCTGGATTCAGAAGAAGAGCAGGAATTTGAATTCCTAAGCGTTTTAAGCGCAGAGGCATCGCAATTAGAAGAATCAATTTCTTCAGAAGGGGTTTTAGTTGTTGAATTCACTGACAATATAAGTTCATGGCCGATGGAACTGCCTTTTACAGTGACTGTTTCATCACAACAGGAAGCAAGAGAAGGAGACTGCTTAACAGTTGAGCCGGTGCAATGGAATGCAAATATTTTCGGAGGCACGGCAAGAAACAATGAAGTGAAATTAATCAATAACTGCTACAATGATTTAGGGGAACCAATTCCAATTAAACACATTAAGGCAGAACTGCAATGGCAAAGCAATCCAATGGGCGCGGTAACGCTGAATTTAATGAGTGATTCAACAGGAGAAAACGGATATGTTTTACTGGAAAAAAATATGCCAGAAGAAATTTTATTTGAAATAGGCGAAGAAGAAGAGGCTTTTGGGGCATTGGAATTTTCCCCGATTGGAATGGAGAATTTCGGGCAGACAGCGAAATTTGTTGTTTCATTTGAGGCAGAATTAGGGGGAGAAAACCCTCCAAGAATCAACGGAAGCAACCCAATTACCGCGCAAATTGATTTAATTGACTTAAAGAAATGCATTTCAATTGATGAAGGGGATGAAGCAAATGACGGATTAATTGAAATAAAGCATGATGAAGATGAAGCAACACTGACAATTGATTTTACAGGGGAAGGAACAGCAACCACAGGAACTTCAACCACAACGCCAGGAACAACAACCACAACTCCGACTACAGGAACAACAACTACAGGAAATGCAACAGCATCTTACTGCAATAAATTGAAATTTGACATTGAATTCTGCAAAGATGACCCGAATTGTGCAGGAGGGGTTGAAGGAGGAATTGATGTAATGCTTGGGGCAAGGGCATTCAAGGCAAATAATTTAAGCGATTCAGTAACTGCAACAGTGAAAAGAGGGGGAGAAGAAATTCCAGGGCTTTATGGAATGACACTTTATGCAAAAGTGCATGGAAAAGGCGCTTACCAGAAAATCGCGGAACTGGATGCATTAGCGCATCCAAGGACAAGAGACTGGATGTTTTTAGATAAATATTATTATGAAATTTATGCTGAGAATCCAGAAATTGATGAAAATAGTTCAATTGATTTCAATCAAGATACATTTTATTTAACAAATAAAAAATATATTGAGCAGGTAAAGGTAAAGGCAGATTATTGTTCATGGGGCAAAAGAGCAGGAAAAAACTGGCTTGGAATACGCCATGACTGCAAGAACTACCATAAAACAGAATTCTTCCCGGATTATGCATTAATGGCACAAGGAACGCTTCAAGCAGAAAGAGCAATAGAGAAAATGGGATACACTTATACTGGAGAAATTTATCCAAAAATTAATTTAATTTTTCCTAAAAAAATTGAAAATTCAATTGAATTAGAAGAAGAAACAATTGAAGGGATTAAAGCTTATTTGGACAGGGATTCAAATTTGTTTTTAGAAGAACTTGAAATAGAAGATAATATTGATGCTGATGCCAAAGGAAAAGTAATAGGCCAAAAAGTAAAATTATTAATTGACAATACAAGGCTTGAAACAGAGGAACCATTTTATGGAATACTAAATATTTTATTCCAGCATGACATTCATTCAGATAAAAAACATCAAGGCAATGCAAATGCTTTTTGCAGAAACGGAAACTTTGAAACATATGACATCAGCCCTAAACCAGGAGGAGGGGACTGCTATAATAAATCAGGATTCCCAGTGACAGAAGGAAATCTTCACACAGAAAAATTCCATATAAAAATTAAAACCAAGGAAGAATTGCCTGAACTGCCGGAGCAATCAAGCGAGGTTGTTTCATGTGAAATGGGAATTAAAAGAGGAATTACTGGAATAGATGCAATGCCAAAAGTTAATTGGACATGGGATTGGAGTGAAATTAATAAAGAATTCTGTGATGCAAAAATAAATTCAAAAGAAATAAATTACTGTGATGCAACCCAATTGACAATTGAAATTACAAAAAAATTAAATGCATTATATGGATTTTTAAAGGCAAATTCATTTAATTTAGGGTGCCCGGAATCATTGACTGAAGATGAACTGGAAAAAGAATATGAAGTTGAATCAGGAAAAATCGGAATAAGCAAAATCACTGCAATGCCTAGTTCAACAAGCGCAGCAATTGAAATTGAATTGACAAATAATTCAAGTTCGCCGCAGACAATTGATTTAAATATATTAGAAGGAATGCAGGCAAATGAATACCATGATACTGAAACTATTTTTACTGAAACACTGCAAGCAGGAGCAACAAAAACTGTTTCAAAAACATATTCAGGATTAGCTCAAGGAACGCATTCAGTAACTGCATTTATTATAACCGAAAATGATTCAATTGATTATTCAGTTGTATCAGTTGAATTCACAATCGGCTCATCACAAGGAACAGCATCACAGGAAAACTGCTGGCTGGAAAAAACAACTGCATTGAAATCAGGAATGCCGGGAATAATTCATTTCATTCGCGCAAAAGACAATGTTAAATGGACAAGTGAAGTGCAGGATGCAATTGATTTACAGAAATTAGTTAAATTCAATGCATTTTTGATTAAAGACGGTTATTCAAGTGATTTCAAGCAGGATTTCGCTGAATATTATGCAAACCAGGAATTTTTGGGTTCAGATATTTATTTCCTGAATTTAGAAAATGATTTAGGATTAAAGGATTTGTTTTTAGAAGACAAAATTTCTTTTGAAAATGATGCAGGGGCAAATGCATTAAGCTCTCCGGGAATTTATTTAATTTCAGTTGAGGCAGAATTCGGGGATTCATGGGATTTCTTTGATGAAGACGAAGCAATAGTTAATGTGAAAATTGATTTGCATAAATTAAGGGATCCAACACCGAATAATCCATTTTATTATCTTCCATTAGATGGAATGGTTGGAATAAGTGAAACAGGAATGGAAAGGACTGGGTATGGAACTGCTTACAGCATTGTTGAAGGGGAAGAACCAATTAAATTCACTTCTGATTTAATTACTGTGCCTGATATTGGTTCAAATCCGATTGCAATGGTTGACACTGAAAAAGTAACTGAATTCACTGAATTAACTTCTAATCCTGCAACAACAGGAAATCTTCTTTCATTAAATCAGGGAACAGGAAACATTAATTTGAAATATTCTCCTTCAGTTGCTACTCCAATAATGATGAAAATTGAAGCAAGCAGAACAGATGATGCATTCAGTGTTTATTTCAAATTAATCGAAGGAAGCACTACAATAACTAATGCGCCGAATTTAAGTTTCTGGACAGGGGCAGGAAAATGCCTTGATTTTTCAGGGCTTTCTGTAAGAGAAAAATTCCTTTACTCAAAAGACAGAAAAGCAACCCAATCAGATGAAAGAAATACAAGCAATTGGAGTTCAAGCTATGCATTGGACTGGGATGCAATTAATTACGGGGGAAAAGAATTCATTTACTCAATCCTTTACACTTCACCTGACAACACCTATTCATTTGCAGTTGAAGATGCACAGGTAAAGTCATCTGGCTCAGGTTATGGAAACACAGTTTCAATTTCCGGTTCATCAGGAATTGATTCAGTTGAAGAAATATTTGAATTAATTGAACAGGAAAAAGTATGCGTTTCACAAAGCGGAGGAACAGCAAGTTATTGGTGGAATCCAAATTATGTTTTAGGGCAAAGCGGGTTATGGAATGAAATACAGGGAATTGATGCGGAAGAAGGGGACTGCATTGGATAACTTACTTTAATTTTTTGTAAATTTTTTTCCTTAAAGCAACAGAAACACAGGTTATTTTTTTATCAAATGAATTAATTGAAGCAACAACACGAAATTTTCCAATTCTTAATTTAAATAATTTTGTTCCATGCAGTCTTTCAAAAAAAAGAAAAGGATTCTCTGAAATGGAAATTAATTTTTTTTTAATTCTGGAAATTTCGTGTTTCTGAAGTTTTTTTAATTCAGAAGCAAAAGTCCTAGTTAAAAAAATTTCAAACAATTAAATTCCCCATTTCTTTTCAGCTTCCTTTAAAGACAAAACATTTCCTTCCCTCAAATCCTTTAAAGAGCTTTCAATCATTAAAAGTTCTTTATCACTTAATGATTCTTCTTTTGCAACATTAATTAAGCGGAAAATTACATTAGCATAAGATTCACTGGAAAAATTCTTCAAGGAATCCAATGAATTCTTTAAAGAAGAATCAATTCTAATAGTAGTAGCACTAACCAAACAAATCACCTTAATACATCTGTATACTAACATATATTTAAGTATATGTTTGGCTGGTTTATCCCTGAAAAAAACAAGAAGTAAACTTATTTAAAGAAGTTTAAAGATTAATTAGTTGATGCAATGGATACTGGAATAATTTTTCTGGGTTTTTTTACGGAAATGTTTACTGACTTCAATTTAGTCATTAAAATTTTTGCATTGCTTACAATTGCGTCTTTTGTAAGGAACAGGCTGGGGGACAATCCATTGGGGTTGATTGTTATCGGAGCGCTGGCATTCTTTATCTTATTTGATTTCTGGAAATTCTTCGGACCGATATATATTCTTTACACTTTGCTTACTTTAGGAATCAGCGGAATGATTGTGGATTTCTTCTTCATTTCAGCAGGGCAAGGACCACAGCAAGAAGGCCCGAATTCGCCGGTCAGTTCAGGAGCAGATTTGCTTGCCAAAAGAACCATGCATAAAATGGCGCATCCTCCAAGGAGGCCTGGAAGATGAATGAAAAAACTTTATCAAGAAAAATGAATGAAAAAGGAAATATCCTGATTTTAATACTCATAGGATTTGTGATAATACTCCTGATTCCAATTGTTTTAAGCTTTACTTTCTGGCCGGCAAAACTGGTACTGCAGTTAGTGCTGATTTTTGTAATTTATACAACAGTAAGGAATTATTTAGGCAACGGGCCATTGACTTTATTGTTCAGCGCAATACTGATTTATCTGCTGGCATTCAAATGGTTTTATATTGCAAGTTCATTGTATATTTTCTCATTTTTCATGATGATTGGATTTACTTCAGCAATTGTATGGGGAATCGGAACCATTTTCAAGCCCCACTGAGAATAACAAAAAAATTAAATTAAAAAATAACAAAAAAGGCACATTAACGAATAACAAAAAAGTTAAAATGGAGTATATGATATTAATATAGCAGAGGGATAAAGATGTTTTTTTTGGCTTCAATGTTTGAATCAATTCAGATTGCATTGCTTCTGGCAATACTTGTATGGATTTACGGCTGGGCAAAAGAAAATCTGGGCTCGGATAAATTAGCCATATTATTTGCATTAATTGTTGTTTACCTTACATTTTACCAGTTTCCTGAACTGATTTGGATGGGCGTGATTTTATTGGTTTTAGCCACATTCGGAAAAACGCTTTTATCAAAATTAAATCCTTTTGCTGACCCGGGGCTGAGATAAAAATGGATAACTTCACTTTTTTGATTGCAATAATTTTAATGCTTATATCAATAAGTTACGGACAGACATGGATTATTTTAAGCAGTAATAGCAATAATGATTTTAACCCAGAAAAATTTAACCACATTAATTTTAATGGCAGTATCAGGGGCAGGATTATATTTCATTTCCGCAACAGGAATGGATGTTAATTCAATCTGGCCGCTTTTAGTGTTTGGATTCATTATTCTTGCAT
The DNA here is from genome assembly GCA_043817715.1 of Candidatus Iainarchaeum sp. Lineage (GTDB taxonomy): Archaea > Iainarchaeota > Iainarchaeia > Iainarchaeales > JAFGBZ01 > JAFGBZ01. The sequence continues at coordinate 5,929 of JBDRGO010000067.1, forward strand.
TGATTTTAGGAATAGGGCAGAAAGAAAAACAGCCAGGAATGTTTGACGGAGGCATGGATCCTTTCGGGGGAATGGGCGGAGGTTACTGAAATTGAATTCAACAATAACAGTAATCGGATTATTTTTATGCGTGATTTTTTTAATTTATGACTGGATTCTGCCTGCAGTTCTGGTTTTTATTTTTCTGATTTTTCATGCGATTTCTTCAATAGGCAAAACAAAAAGCAAATTCGGGCCTGCATTAAGAGAAGAAATTGAAAGGGAAAAAAAGGCAATTTCAAATGCACAGCCGAAAAGCATTGTTCCTGCAATGAAAGAATTCGGCTCAAATCTGGCTGAAGACACAGGAAATATTTTATATGAAAGAAAAGCGGAACCGGAAATAAAACCCGCAATACATGATTTGCCTGGAACAATCGGGGAAGCATGTGAAAATTTTTTGAATGGGTTAAGCAGTTTGTTTGGGAAAAAAATTCCTTAAATTTTTACTGTTTTTTCTTCTGCAATTCAAGCATTATATCCCTTTCATTTGAAAGAATTTTCTGCATCAGATTCTGCAGTGCATTCACTGCCGCCTTTGTTTCGGTTGTGTTTCTGTCAATTTCCTGCAGGCGTTTTTCCAATGCATTTATTTTACCGGTTAATTCATCTGAATTAGAGAAAGGGGTTTTTTTATGCAGTTCATTTAATTTTGAATGCATTTCACCAAGCTTTCTTGAATGGTCTTCCATTGCAATCTGCGCATGGGTTGAATAAAGCCCTTGCTCTTCCTTTAATTTATTGATTTCCGGCCTGATTTTTGAGGCGGTTTTTTCAGCAATTGATTCATTTTCAGGGGCTTCTTCCTCAGTTGACTCTTCAGAAACTTCGCCTAAAACCTCATCCAGATAAGAATCAATTTCGTCATCATCCAATCCGATTCCTTTCAGTGTTGAACGGATTGAATCCTCATCAATTCCTGAATCATTCATTTTCTTGATTGTCTCAATAACAATTTCCTTTGAAACCATTTAAATCACCTCTAATGATTTAAAAATTTAAATTCCTTAAAAAGAAATTTAAACCATTTAAATCACCTCTAATGATTTAAAAATTTAAATTCCTTAAAAAGAAATTTAAACCATTTAAATCACCCATTAAAATGTTAAAATTAAAATTTTAAACAATTAAAATCAATTAACTAAGGATTAATAAAAATAAAAATGTTTGTAATTCAATGAATCATGTATTTTTTCAGAAAAACATAATTTAAAACTGCTTTTTTCCAGTGAAATTCCCCTGCAAGACGATCCATTCCTGCCGCACGAAAATCATTGGAAATCAATTTATTATCAAGTCCGGCATCATAAGATGATTTAATTAAATCAAATTCTTTTTCTTCTTTCTGCATCATTTCGTTCAGTTCATGTGATTTAGCTTTCCAGCATTCTTCAGCAAATTCATGCACTTTGCGCCGGAATTCCAGATTATGTTCTGCTTTTTCATTTATTATATTAATGTCATGCATTAAATCAACCTCAGGAATCAATGCCTTCAAATGAAAATAATCAAGATTAACATTTGGATTAAGGCGCGAAAATTCAGAAACATTTAGAATGTCTCGGTCTTTTTTTACGCGCGTGAAAAAATCAAATCCATGTTTTTCTTCTTGCAAAGATTTCTTTTGCAATGGCTTTTTTTGCGCTTTCATTCTTCAAACCACTTAATTAATTAAAAACAACACATTATTTAAACTTAAAAGAAACAATTATTAAGAAAAAAAAGCTTGTTTTAATGGGTTTGGGAATGCAGTTGTTTAAGTTAAGGGAAGGGCCATGGAAAGAGCTTTTTACAGGCAGTTTTCAGGAATATGAAACAGCCATTTATTTTAATCCTGATTCAGTGCTTTTAATTTTTATTTTTGAAAAAGAAAAAGGAAAAATTTCAGGGGCAGTAATTGAAACATATAAGGCATTTTATCTGGAAGGGGAAACAGAGCAATTCATTTCCACTTTGCCAAGAAACATTTTAATGCTTTACAAGCATTCAGAGGAAGCAAACCAGAAATTCATGCTGTTGGCAGGAAAACCTGCTTACATTGAATGGATTGAAGAAAAAGTGCAGGCGCAGGTGGATGAACAGTTAAAGAAACTGAATGTTTCAACAAAAGCAATTAAGGACATTTCAAAGGCATATGATTTGAATTTAATTGAATTAAATAATGCGGAAAAAGAAGCAAGAGATGCATTTTTTTCCGAGCCATTAATGGTTCCATTAACTGTTACTTCAAAGTACCCTGAAAAAAACACAGGCCCAAGCAATTTGTTTGATGAAAAAGAAGTAATGATTGGATTAAGCAGGGAAGGGCAGAAATTAATCGAGCCAATGAGCCTGCTTCCTACAGTGCTTGTAACTGACGGAAATGAAAAAGAAAGAAGAAACATCATGCATATTTTATGCGAAAACGCAATGCTTGCAGGAAGTTCAGTGATTGTATTTGACTTTAATGCTGAATTCAACGGCTTGGGGCAGGCAAACCCTGAACCGGAAAAACTAATCAATGCAAAAGTTGAATCAGAGCCAATCGGGTTTCCTACAAAAAAAATGACTCCAGCAAAAAATTTATTCATTGAATTCGGACTGATTAATCCAAAGGCATTGAATGAATTCATCGGAACAGGAAAAAGCAAGGAAAGCGAATTAATTGAAAAAGAATTTAATGCAAAAAATCCTGAATCATTAAGGCAGTTAATTGAAGAACTCAAAAAAAGGCCTGAAACAGAGGAATTCAGCGATTATGAAATCCATAAGGCAAAAAGAATCCTTCAATTAATTTCACAACATTACCAAAAAACCATTGGAAAAAACGATTTAGAGGAATTAACCAAGGGATGGCTTCAGGGAATGGGAAAAGCACTGCTTCTTGAATTAAATGAATCAGATGAAAAAACAAGGCAACTGCTTGCCTATTCAGTATTGAAGCTTCTGCTGAATTCATTCAAAGGACTGGGAAAAACAAAGAAAAAAAAACTGATTATTGCAATTCCGCAGGCAAACAAACTTTTCCCAAAAGAAGACGCCACAAAAATGCAGAAAGACCTTTCCTTAATGCTTTCAGAATTAACCGAATACGGAGTTGGTTACTTCATTGAAACAAAAACAAAAATTGATATTGCAATGGAATTAAATGAAAAAACAGAGGCAAAAATAGGAGTAATAAAAGAAAACGACATTGCAGTGCAATTAAAGAACAAGAAAAGTTATAGGGCAGTTTTAAGGCCAGCATTAAGCCAGATTAAAGAATAAAAAACAATTAAAAAAAAAACAATTAATTTATTCAAATAATTTCAAATTATTTTTTAAAAATCAATTTCTCAAAATTAATCCGCTTTTCAATTTCAATTAAGTATCATTTTTTCAGCTCTGCTTTAAACAGCAAATTTTTCAGTTCTACTTAAACAGAAATTTCAAACTATTTTCAATCAATTCATTTCTTCTTCATTTTTTCTTCCATTTTTCTTTCAATGAATTTTTCTGCACTCTTAATATTCATTAATTCAACAGGATTGATGGAATCAACAACAAATTTTAATTCCTCGAATTCCTCCCTTGAAACAAAAGAATCCTTTAACTGCCCCATTAATGCCTCTAATTCCATTAATTTTTCGGAATTCCTTGCAAGAGTATCGCTTAATTCAGAAATGCTTTCCTGAAAGCCGGAAACATTTCCGCCATCCTTGCCTGCTTCAGAAACCCTTTTATCCAATGCATTCAGCTTCTTGTTCAAAACAAGCAGATTTCTTCCGAGAATTTTCTCATTCCTAACCACATAATTCATTTTCTGGCTTAAAACCAATAAAGAAGAATTCAACGACTTGAATTCATTTGAGCTTGCGGAAAAAACATCTCCCGCACCCTGCTCTTTTCCTTTAGAAGGCCTTGCCCTCCCATGAACCCTCGGCATCAGCAATCACTTAAATTTAAAACCAATTAACACTAAATAAATATAATGAATAAAAGCAAACAAGTAAATAAAGCTAATGGAATCCAGCAGGAAACCACACAAACAAACAAAGCCAGCGGAATCCAGCAGGAAACCAAACATGCAAACAAAATCAACGGAATACTGCTTGATGCAGGATATACAAGCCCTGAAGGCAATGACTCAATAATAATGCTTTTTATTAAAACAAAAAAAGGAATTGAAAGCGTTTACGACAGGGAATTCCGCCCTTACCTGTATGCAAAAACAAATGACTTCGAAAAAGCAGTGAATGAAATCAATTCAATGAAACTCGAAGAAGGGCATAAAATCCTGAAAACAGAAAAAGCGGAAAAAGAAAATGAAAAAAATTTAGTGAAAATAACATTCAATTCAACAATGGCTTTAAGCAGAACACGCGAAATGCTTGCCGAATTAAGCTCAATAACCGAAATAACCGAATCAGACATACTTTACCCTAAAAGATATTTGCTGGACAAAAACCTCACTTTACTGAATAAAATTGAAATAGAAACAGAAGAAGAAAATGAAGAAATAAAAAAAGAAAAAGAAGCAAAGGAAAAAGAAAATAAAAGCAAAGAAGAAAAAGAAAACAGCCGAAAAGAATTAAAAGAAAATAAAGGCAGAGAAGAAAAAGAAAGCAATGAAAACGAAAATAAAAGCGATGAAAAAAAAATCAAATGGATTAAATCAATTAAGGAAACCGAATTAATTGATTCCTTAAGCGAACTGAATCTTGCAGCATTTGATTTGGAAACATATTCAGGAAAAGGATTCAGCAATCCAGAACATGATCCAATACTGATGATTTCTGTTTCAACAGGAAAAAAATCCCTATGCATGACATACAAAAAGGAATTCCAAAAAGTGAAAAACACAAAAGTGCTGAAAAACGAAAAAGAAATGATTGAATTCTTTATAAAATACCTGAATGAACTCAAGCCAGATGTATTAATTACATATAATGGAGATGGATTTGATTTTCCTTATTTAAGGGAAAGGGCAAAACAGTTAAAAGTAAAGCTGGAAATGGGCTTTGAAGGGACAGAGCCTACAACCAAAAGAATTTCGATTTTTACCGCGGAAAAATTAAAGGGCGTACAGCATCTGGATGCATTCCAGATGACAAAGTTTCTTGTTGCAATTGCGGCAATCAATTCCCCAAGGCTGGATTTAGAATCAGTTATAACTGCTGTTTTTGGGGTAAAAAAAGAAAAAGTCCATGCAAAAGAAATAAATGAAATATGGGAAACAGGAAAAAAAATTGAAAAGCTGGTGAAATACAATAATGAGGACTCTGAATATACGGTAAAGCTTGCTGAACGGTTTCTGCCTTTAATAATTGAAATAGGAAAATTAACCAAGCAAAGCATTTTTGACGCTTCAAGAGCAAGCAGTTCACAGAATGTTGAAAACCTATTGATGCAGGAAAGCATTAAAAGAAATGAATTAATTCCCAACAAGCCAAGGGAAGGAGAAGTCACAAAAAGAAGGCTTTCACCAATTAAAGGCGGGTATGTGAAAGAACCGATTCCAGGACTGCATGAAAACATTGCAGTGCTTGATTTTAGGAGCTTATATCCCAGCATTATAATTTCACATAATGTTTCACCTGAAACATTCAATTGCGGGCATGGAAAATGCATGAATGGAAAAAATATTTCCCCTGAAGGGCATTATTTCTGCGGAGAAAAAAAAGGATTAATGCCTGAAGCGCTGGAAAAAATACTGAATAAAAGAATTGAAATCAAAAAAGAATTAAAAAATGAAAAAAATGAGGAAAAACGAAAAGTATTGGATGCACGACAGCATGCATTGAAGATTCTTTTGAATTCATCTTATGGAACCCTTATTTTTCCCCGTTTTAGATGGTACTGCAGGGAATGCGGAAAAAGCATCACTGCATGGGCAAGAAAATACATCCAGAATGTGCTGGAAGAAGCGGAAAAGCAGGGGTTTATTCCATTATATTCAGATACAGACTCGTCATTTTTAATTCTCCCGAAAAACAAGGCAAAAAAAGATGTCCTTGAATTTGTTGAATTCATTAATTCAAAGCTTCCGGGGGCAATGGAACTGGAGTTTGAGGGATTTTTTAAAAGAGGCATTTTTGTCACAAAAAAAGAAGGCGGAGCAGCAAAAAAAAGATATGCATTAATTGATTTTGAAAACAGGATTAAAATTGTGGGATTTGAAGCAGTAAGAAGGGACTGGTCAAAAATTGCAAAAAAAACCCAAAGCAAAGCGCTTGAAATGATACTGAAAGAAGGCAATCCAAAAAAAGCAATTGAATTAGTTAAAAAAACAATTAAGGATTTAAGGGAAGGAAATGTTTCAAAAGAGGATTTGATTATTTTAACCAAATTAACGAAGCCGATTTCAAAATATGAAAATACTTCCCCGCATCTTGAAGCCGCAAAAAAAGCAATTCAAAAAGGAAAAGCAATTTCACAAGGAACAATGATTGATTTCATCATCACTTCAAAAGGAAAAAGCATTTCAGAAAAAAGCGAAATGAGCGAATTCGTTCAAGAAGGAGATTACGACAAGGACTACTACATTGAACACCAAATCATCCCCTCAGTGCAAAGGATTCTGGAAGAACTGGGTTACTCAAAACAGGACTTACTGATTGGAGGAAAGCAGAAGACATTGTTTTCATTTAAATGAAAAAAAAAGAATTAAAATAAAAAAAATGCAAAAAAAAACAAAACCAAAAAAAACAAATTAATTCAAAAAAAATCAAACCAATTAAAACCAAATTAAAAAAACCAAAAAAAAATTAAAACAATTACCAAAAAAACTAAAAACAACCAATTACCAAAAAAACTAATTCAAAAAAAGTTTTTACAAATCAAATTTTCTGGTTAATCCAGAAAAAAATTACAAATCAAATTTTCAGATTAATTCAAAAAAGAGCAGTAAAATAAAATTTATTTTTTAAATTCTTAATGAAAAATAATTTTCGGAATGAAGCGAACAATTTAAATAAATTCCTCTTTTTCTACATAATTTCGTTGTTTTTTAGTGTTTTTTTCCACTCCCTAGTAATAAAACGCCTTGATTTGCCGAATAATGCCATTATACGACGTTTCCTAAGGCTTTTATACTATGAGACCCCCAAATATAAAGGGTAACCCTATAGGAGGGAAAAAATGAAGAAAAAAATACTATTTCTGACCACAGGGATTTTAATTTTATTAATGCTAATTAGCGTAAGCGCTCAAACAGGAATGCTTACCCAAAAAACACAATTAAAAAATTCAAAAAGCATAAAACTGAATTCAAATGAACTAATGGCTCCAATGCGAGGAAACAGAGACCCAGTTCCATGCACAGGCGACATACTATCATGCGAAGTCAACCTATACCCAGTGATGGATAGCATGGAAATCGACTGCACTACCCTTGATCCAATAATCGGCGGAGAGCCATGCACTTATTATATGCATTTAATGAATAATGGAAGCCAGCAAAGAAGCATTAATGCAACAACACATGTATTTGACATTGCAGGAAATCCATTCACTTTCCACACACCTACCTATACCAGAAACGAAAAATCACGCACCATACCAGAAACACTTGCAACATTCCAACAGGAATATGCATTAACTGATGACGATGTAGAAACATGTGAAATTGTTTATCAGGGACAAACGCTGATATCCTATGAGTGTGAACTCACAGGATTTACAGATTTTGCCGAACATGTAAATGAAGCCAGTGAACAAGACAACAAGCAAAGAGAAACATTTATTGCAATCAAATTCTTAACCAAGTATAAAGACTGGGATTTGGTAAAGAAAATAAAAGAAGAATACTATGCAAAGAAAAATATATCAAAAAACAAAGCAATTAAAACAAATAAAATAAAAATCAAAAAAGCAGAATCAGTCAGAACAAAAATTAAGAACACAATGAAAAAAATAAAATTAAAATAAAAAGCCTGAAAAAAAGGCTTTTTCTTATTCTTTTTTTCTTAAAACAAAAAGAAACAATTAAAAACAAAATAAGCCTTATAAGATATACTAAATAATAGAGGCTTAAATATGAAAAAAATCATTTTAATTTCTTTAATTTTCACATTAATTTTAATAGGAGGAATGAATGCAACTGCGGAGGACATTCCTTTTAACTGGTATGTTTGTGACGATGCATACTTTTTTCAGATGGATCCAGCCACGGGGCTCCCACAAGATATCCCGGGGCTTGCAACAGAGATAATTTCTTTGAATAGTCTTTACGAATTTTTAGGATCTCTTTACAATATATGTCTAATAGACCCCAACAATTGCATTTCAAATATCCAGTTAATGAACACTTTTGGATGTGTAATCAATGACTATTCTTATTCAGAAGGAAGCAATTATTATTCAAAAACCATTGAAGGAAGACCAGGATATAATCCAACAGGAAGCGAAGACTCAATATGGAATCTTTACCATTTCAATGACTCAAGCGATAAATTCAGCATTACAAAGTTTTTAACTATTATGCGCGATGAAGATGCTCTAACTGAAGCTTTTCTTGCAACGATATACGTCGGGCATCCAAGCGAAGCAAGAGCACTCGCTCAAGCAATCGTAACTGCATTCAGCGACCCTTACGAAATTGAAAACATTGTTTTTGTTGCTGCTCCTCCTGAAGGTCAGCCGTCAAATAAATTTATTTTAAAAATTGACACAACTAATAATTCTGCCGGTACTCCAACTTTCTTTGGAGCCTATTATGACGAAACATCACCTTCAGCACATCTTAAGCAGGTTAATGGCAGTTCGCCTAAAACTGAAATGATTATAACTACTGTAACAGAGCCTCAAAATATTTGGGGTTATTCTTCTGTGCAGGAAGGAACAGAAAGAGATTTTCCCACACAATTATTCATTGGTTCACCTTCAGTCACTGAGTTAAAAAATGCGTTTCTGAATAAATATAAACTGCAGGTAAGGAATATTAATTCAGCAGGACCCAAAGACTTTGACTTTAAATTCATCAGCAGGTTAAGGATTGGAGAAATTTCAGGTAACCAAAGAACAACTATTCCTAATGCTGGAATAATTGCAGGAAATCCAGATTCAGGTTTGAAAAACATTATTTTCAGGTGCAGTAATCCGACAAATTATGACTTAAAAAAAATAAGCTTGATTTCTTCAGTGCTTCATGCCAATGGAGTTTATGGCAGTTCATGCATGACTTCAAACAGGCAACCATTATATGCTGAAAATGAAATGTTGTTTTACAACAGTTATGCCAATTTAAACAGAGGATTTGAAACTGGGGCAACAGGAAAAATAACAATTACCGGAGGAGACTTGGTTAAAGCACCTGGCTTTGCAAATGTTTATATTGGAAAAGACGGATGGACTGCAGGAAGTGCAAAAACCACAGGAACTCTTGAAATTGACGGAGGATGGGTTAATTTAAGGGGAAGAACAGGGGATATTACAGGAGTGCTTGAAGCAGATGATTTCGTTATGGAAAACGGGGCAATAATTAGTGGTGATTTTGGAACACTGAATAATCCATTACATCTTGTCGGAACAAATCAATTATCGATTGATGGAAGCGGAATTGTTGCGCCAAAAGCAATTACATTAGAAACAAGTGATCAAGCAAACAGGCAGCTTGCAATTAATGAATTAGCAATTTATACTTTTTCCACAACAGAAGAGAATATTACAATAAATAATCACCCTGCTTCAACAGCTAACAATGATTCAGAAATAACGAACTCAAGCATTGGAACCCAAACAGGGAATATAACAATTGACAACAGTACAGTGAATGGAAACCAAAAACAACTTGATGTAACTAACACAAAAATCATTGCAGGATTTACTGATACAATGACCCCTGAGGCATGGCTAACTGGACCAGGCAACTATGATTATGACGGAGTCATCACAATAAATGCATGCGGAAACTTAACCGGCAGTGCAGTTCATAAAACAAAAATCGCTGGACACCGCACACAGTATAACATAGTAAACTCGCAATTAAATCAGGAACCTCCATTTGTAGAAATTTTCAATAGCTTAATGCAATGGGAAGTATGCACTGGAACACAAAACCAATGCATAGTCAATTCAGGAACCTGCCGTTATACAACTTGTGAAGCGAATGAAGAAGAAAACACTGCTTATACTACTGATTGTGAAGATGACCCTATTTATGGAGATGAATATATCTGCTGTGTTTCAACGGCTCAAACTTGCGAAAGCCCAAACAGTTGCATAAACCTAAACCAATGTTCAATTCCTGCCAACTCCGGAAGTTGTATAGGGCCTGGAATAATTTGCTGCCAAACAGAATATGATTGCTATTCACAAGGAGGATATTGCCTGCCAATAGGTTGGTGTGAAACCCCAGCACCACAAGCATGGGTATGTGGATCAGGTGCAACTTGTTGTCTTGATGGTGGCTCAGGCGGACCCGGCTCCAGCACCCCTGTCGATACCATTGTCAGGGTTACTGGGTTTATTACTGATGACAGCGGAGCGCCTATTAGTGATTCTTCAATTTCAGGGAATATTACGGGGGAAAACGGGCTTTGTCAGGCAAGCAAAACAAGTTCAAATGGATTGTTTAAAATTAATATTACTTGTTCATTGATTCCAAACAATAAATATACTGCATATGTTTCAATCGGAAGCATAGAATTAGACACAATCGATTTTTACGCGTGATTTAATGAATAAACTTGAATTGCTTAAAGTGGCGGGATTGGTTGCTTTATTTGTGATTATTTTGACTGCATTAATGGTTTTTGTTGAAGTCAATCAGGACGCAGTAAAGGAAATAATTTCTCCTGAAGAACAGGCAATGGATTTAATTAAGCAGGATAAAGTATTCAAAACATATATTGAAGGAAAGGATTATTCAACAGAATTAA
>JBDRGO010000068.1:0-4428 GCA_043817715.1 Candidatus Iainarchaeum sp.
GTTGGCCCGGACAGAAAAGACATAAGGTATTTGAGGATAACTGATTTTACGCATTTTAATGCTATTCTTGGTAAAGCAAATGCGTTCAGAAATGACAGAAAAAATAGAAAGAATTATAGAATTTAGAAATTTATTTCTCAACCCATTCCTTCATTCTTTTCAATCCTTTTCTTATTTCTTCTTCTTTTACTGCATAACTTAATCGAATGCATTCATCATCCCCAAATGCAATTCCCGGAACAACTGCTACTAATGCTTCATTCAGCAGTTTTTCTGTGAATTCCATTGAATTCATTCCTGTTTTTGAAATATTCGGAAAGCAGTAAAATGCGCCTCCTGGTGTCGGGCAGTGAATTCCTTTAATTTCATTTAAAAGTGAAATCATCAAATTTCTTCTTTTCAGGAATTCTTTTTTCATTTCTTTAACTGTTTCCTGCTGTCCAATCAACGCCTCTATTGCGGCTTTTTGTGCAATGCTGCAGGGATTGCTTGTTGAATGCGACTGAAGCGAATTCATTGCTGAAATTATTTCTTTCGGCCCTCCGCAGTAGCCTAATCTCCATCCTGTCATTGTATGGGATTTGGATACTGCATTGAATGTGATTGTTCTGTCAAATATTTCTTTTCCATAAGAAGCAATTGATGGATTTTTTCCTTCATAATTGAATGATTCATATACTTCGTCTGAAAAAACAATTAAATCATTTTCAACTGCTGTTTCAGCAATTTTTTTTAATTCAGTTTCATCAATTACCGCCCCAGCGGGATTGCTTGGGGAATTAAGCAGAATCACTTTTGTTTTATCCGTAATTGCTTCTTTTACCTGAACTGCCTTTAATTTAAAATTCCCGGTTGTTTTAATTATTTTCGGCTTTGCTTTTGCAAAATTAATCTGTTCAGTGTAACTGACCCAGTAAGGCGAAGCAAGAATCACTTCATCCCCTTCATTCAGTACTGCCAGAAATGCATTGAATAAGGTTTGTTTTCCTCCGGCTCCGCAATTAATCTGGTTTAATTCATAATGCAGATTATTGTCTCTTTCGAATTTTTTTGCACTGCTTGCTTTAATTCCTTGCTTCCTGCAACATCAGTGTAATAAGAATAATTTTCATCAATTGCTTTTTTTGCGGCTTCACAGACATTTTTCGGAGTAGGCAAATCAGGCTCTCCTGCGCCGAATAAAACAACGTCTTTTCCTTCTGCAATTAATTGCTTTGCTTTTGCGCTGACAGCCAAAGTCGCGCTAGGAGTGATTTTTCTGCATAATTCTGAAATAATTTCCTTCATTTAATTCCCTCAAATAATTCCCTTAATTTTTATTCAATTCATTTTTTTAATTTTTTATTTATTTTTTTTTATTTTAAATTTATTCAATTCATTTATTTTGTTCCTGATTTTGATGTTTCTTTTATATTTTTTCAAATTCTTTCTTTAAAAGCATTGCATCTATTTCAATATTCGGGCTTTCATTCACCAATTGCCCTTTGCAATTGAATTCCTTTAATGCCTTCAATAATTCCTTATATTTGAAATCCGATTCCTTTAAAATCAAATGATTTTTTTCCCCTTTTTCCCCGTAATTTATTCCGCTGCAATGAATGTGCATTTCATTCAATGATTTTTTTCCCAGTTCTTTTTCCATTAATTCAAGCACTCCGCAGAATTCATTAAATGAATTCATTTTTCCGTTGCTCCGCGCATGCAGATGTGAAAAATCAATGCATGGATTAATTTCAGGAATTTCTTCACTTAATGAAATAAGTTCCTCTAATGAACCGAATTGAGTTTTTTTTCCAGTGGTTTCAGGACTTAACCGAATGTTTAATTTTAATTCATTCATTGCATTAATTAATTCATTTAATTGTGATTTAATATTTTCATAAACTTCTTTTTTTTCCATTCCTAAATTAAATCCTGCATGAAATGTTAAGCTGAAGCCGCCGCATGCATTCAGTATTTTTGCTGCTTCTAAAATTCTTTTTTTGCTTGCAGTAATTTTTTCTTTTTCTTTTGCATTCAAATTAATGTAATAACTTCCATGAGCTGTAAGCATGATGTTTTCCTGCTCCGCTATTTTCTTTATTTCAGGGGCTTTTTGCTTTGAAACATTCACGGAGTGCACGAATTCCAGTTCCATTCCATCAAGTTTCAGTTCATGCACTCTTTTAATTCCATTTTCAGTGCTTGGTTTTTCCGTGCTTAAAGGAATTCCTGCGGTAGCGAAATTTAATTTAGTGAATTTCATCTATTAATTCAAGCAACACAGTTCCTTTAAATATTTTTTTGTTTTTCTTTAGTAAAGGTGATTTAATGAAATTAAAATCAAAGATTTTAATGCTTTTAAAACCGGTGGTTTTAAAATGAATTTAAATTTTTCGAGGAATAAATTTAAAAAATCAAATCATTTAGAGGTGATTTAATGGTTAAAGTTGTTCATAAACCTGATGATTGTATTGGTTGCGGGGCATGCACTGCAATCTGCCCTGATTTTTGGGAAATGACCGGAGATAAATCCAAATTAAAGGGCGCGAAAAAGCAGGGCGACAAGGAAGTATTGGAAGTAAACAATGCAGGTTGCAATCAGGATGCAGCAGATTCCTGCCCGGTTCCATGCATTTTTATTGAATGAGATTGCTTTTGAAATTCATGAAGTGAATTTCCTTTTCTTTGCAAGCTTAGCTTTCTTTTTTTAAAAGAAAGCTAGGTGTAGCTGGGAGTATCTGTTTCAGTTGCTTCCTGAAGTGATTTCTGCTGTGTCTGGGCTGCTTTTATTTTTTCTATATACCCGCTTAGTTCTGTTTCAACTTTTTTTGCCTCTTCTTTTAATGATTTTAAGTCCATTTTTAATGAAAAGATTTCATTTATTTTTTCCAGCAATTTGACTGAGGCGGCATAGTCTGCTGAAATCTTTACCGGCGCAAGCATAGCCATTGCCATTATTTCGCAGTTCTTTAATTCAAGAAGCATTATTGCGCTTATTCCGCTTGTAATTCCTTCCTTTATTATTTCAATTTTTTTTTTTTTCAGGAACTTGACTGCATTATCGCTTGCTCCATAACCGTAAATGTTTTTCATTTCTTCCGTGGAAGTCAAGCCATTCAATGAAATGACTCTAGAGAATTTTTTCTTTCTCGCCCATTCAGCTATTGTTCTTGCAAAATCATCAGTGAATTCTTTTTGAATTATCTGCTCTGAAATCATCACAATTAATTTATGTTTTTTTGAAATAAACATTCTTGAAGGAAAAACAGGTTTTCCTTCTCTTATCCTTATTATTGGGGTGAATATGTTTGATTTAATGAACCCGTATTTATTCATGCCGAGCTTTTCAATTAAATGTTTGGAGCAGATTGTTCCGACAAGTCCTAATCCAGGAAATCCTTCAACTAAAGTATATCCGTTTAATTTCTCCGGTTTAAATTCAATTATTTCCACATTTGCATGTTCTTCCATTAAAACACCTTTAATATAACAAAAGAGAATAAAGTTAAATAAAAGAGTTTGTATTATGATTATATGGGAAAATGGCATGAATTAAAAACTAAGGTTAAAGGATGGTTTGGAAATAAACCAGAAGAACCTAAAAAAACCCAAAGAACAAGAAGGTCAATTAGAATTAGGCCTAAATCAGAAGATGCTGCAAATTTAGGTTCTAGAAGTAAAATTTCCTGGGAATTAGATTTTGATTCTTTAAATGGAGAACTTTCAAGGAATCAAAGATTTCTTAGCAAGTATGGTGTAGCAGTTAAATTTTTAGCTGATTCTCTTTTGTATGGATTAGATTTTGAAGAACAGCTTAATATTAAGGTTCTAGAGTTAAGTAGAGAACCTGGCTTGTCTTCAGTTATTTCAGATAGAAAAGTTTTTGAAGCGGTTATTAAAAGAAAAATTATTGTGAATTTGCGTGAAGAAAAATGGTTTGTCAGGAAATTTGTTGACAATAAAAGAGAAGAAACTTTAACCCAGTTTAGGATTGCTATTGAGGGAGGAATAAAAAAACTTAGTGCGCATCAAAAGCCCACTGATTTTTTTAATGATATTGTAAAAACCCAGGCTCGTCCTTTTGCTTTGGCACTTTATTCTTTGGGTTATAAAATGGATCGAGTAACAGGGTTTCTTAATAGAACAGCGAATGAATATGAAAAGGATTTAAAAAAAGGAGAATAGGTTATTAACCCAGTTTTTTAATCTTTTTCTTTAATTATTCTTTGAGTGCATTTAATGGATTTCAATAAAATTGCAGATAAATGGCAGAAGAAATGGGAAGAAAAAGGGATATTTAAATCAGTTCCTGATTCAAAGAAAAAAAAATTTTACTGTCTGGAAATGTTTCCATATCCAAGTGGTAAATTACATATGGGTCATTTAAGGAATTATGCGATTGGGGATTGTTTTGCCCGCTTTAAGAGAATGCATGGATTTAATGTT
>JBDRGO010000069.1:0-13641 GCA_043817715.1 Candidatus Iainarchaeum sp.
GGATGGGTTAATGAAATCCGTTCATTTGGAGGAATTAAATTCATTTCTTTAAGGGACCGGAACGGATTAATGCAAATTACTTTGCCAAAAAAAGAAGTAAGTGAAGAATTATTTTCATTAATTGATTCCATTACAAAAGAATCAGTTTTATTAATTGAAGGAAAAACCCAGAAAACAAATCAAATGGATTCAGGTTTTGAAGTGATTCCAGAAAAAATTGAATTGCTTTCAAAAGCAGATGCCCCGATTCCATTGGATATAAGTGGAAAAATCGAATCAGATTTAAGTTCAAGATTTGACTGGAGATTTATTGATTTAAGAACAAGAAAAAATAATGCAGTATTTAAAATCCGCGGAAAAAGCACAAGAATTTTATTTGATTTTTTTGATTCAAAAGGATTCACAATAATGCAGACACCAAAAACAACTTCAGCAGGAGTTGAATCAGGAGCAGAATTATTTGAATTAAAGTATTTTGACAGAAAAGGATTTCTTTCACAAAGCCCGCAAATATATAAACAAATGATGGTTGTTGCAGGGTTTGAAAAAGTATTTGAAATCGGGCCTGTATTCAGGGCGGAAAAATCACATACTACTCGTCATTTAACTGAGTTTACTGGAGTGGATTTTGAAATGAGTTTCATTAAATCAGAGCATGATGTCATGGATGTAATTGAAGAAATGATGAAAGATTTAATTGCCAGATTAAAGGATGAATGCAAAAAAGAGCTTGAATTTTTGAAAGTAACTTTAATTGTTCCGAAAAAAATTCCAAGGATTGAAATGAGTGAAGCAAAAAAATTGCTGAAAGAAAAAGGAAAAATTCTTGAAAAGGATGATGATTTGGATGCAGAAGCAGAA
Source organism: Candidatus Iainarchaeum sp. (assembly GCA_043817715.1). Taxonomy (GTDB): domain Archaea; phylum Iainarchaeota; class Iainarchaeia; order Iainarchaeales; family JAFGBZ01; genus JAFGBZ01. The sequence goes on from JBDRGO010000069.1 coordinate 862, forward strand.
AAATTATTGGGTGAAATAATCAAGGAAAAATTCAAGGAAGAATTTGTTTTTGTAATTAATTATCCCTGGAGCGTCCGCCCGTTTTACCACATGAAGCCGGAAAATGATGCAAATGGAACTAATTCATTTGATTTGATTTGGAATGGAGTGGAAATCGCTACTGGAGCACAAAGAGAACACAGATATGAAATATTAAAAAAACAAGGAAAAGAAAAAGGCGTTGATTTGGATAAAATGAAGGATTATGCATCCATTTTCAAGTATGGCTGCCCTCCGCATGGAGGAGTTGGATTAGGTTTGGACAGGATAATCCAGAGAATGCTTAAAATTGAAAACATTAAAGAGGCATTAATGCTTCCAAGGGACCCGGAAAGGTTAACGCCGTGAATTAAATTTTTAATTATTTTTTTTATAGTTGAATTTTTAATTATTTTTTTCGTGAATTAATTGTTTAATTTTTAATCAATTTTGATTTCTTCTAGTACTGTAAATGTATTCGTTTTATCTACTCCGGGTATTTCCCTGATTTTGTCAAGAATTAATTTATTTAATTCTTTAATGTTTTTTACTCTTACTTTAATTATTATGTCTGTTTCTCCTGTAACAATGTCAATTAATTCAATTCCGGAAAATTTTGATAATTCTTTGCAGATTTTTTTTTGGGAAACTTTTTCTCCTGAAGTAAAAGAACTGAAAGCAGTAATTAAAACATAAGCGCTTAACTCCAAACCCATTTTTTCAGGATCCAGTTTAATTGTTGTTTTTTCAATTACTCCTTTTTCTTTAAGTGATTTAATCCTGTGATGCACAGTAGTAATTGGAATTTTTGTCTTATTTGCAATCTGCCTGACAGAACGCGAAGCATCCTGCTTCAGGCATTCAATTATTTCCAAATCCTTTGAATCAATCTTTAAATCCATAATATAAACCCTAATGGAACAAGTGTTCCAAAATATATTTAAATTAATGCATTTTTTGAATTTAATTCAATTTATTTGAAACAAGCTTTTTATACTTCCCTTGCTGCATTTTGTTATTCTGTGCCCTGCAACAAGCTGGCGGGGCAGTTATGCCCAGGTAGCTCAGTTGGTTAGAGCGTCCGGCTGTTAACCGGAAGGCCACAGGTTCAAATCCTTTTCTGGGCGTTTTTGTGAGAGTGATTTGAATGGATAGATTAATTGAAAAAATGAAATCAGAGGAAACTCAAAAAATTTTAAGGGTGCAAAGTGTTTTGCTTAAATCGATTTCAGATTTCCTTCATGAAAAAAAATTACTGCAGGTAATGCCTGTAATTTTGTCGCCTGAAACTGATCCATTAAGCCATTCTGTTTTTGATGCCTCAATTGATTATTACGGGCAGAAACTTCAGTTAACTAAATCAATGATTTTGCATAAATTTCTGTATGTTTCAAGCCCTTTTATTTCAGGGGTTTATTGTTTTTCTCCAAACGTTAGACTGGAAAAAAAACATTGTGCAGGAACAGGAAGGCATTTGATTGAATTCACTCAAATTGATATTGAGTTCAAGGAAAAATCAAAACATGAATTCATGGATTTTTTTGAAGATTTAGTTATTCATGTTTTAAGTGAAGCAAAATCCAAATGTGAAAAAGAACTGGATTTTTTTGGAAGGGAATTAGTGATTCCGAAAAAACCATTCAAGGTTTTTGAATCAAAGGAATTAGAAAAAAAATATGGAAAGGATTTTGAAGAAATTATTTCAAGAAAATTAAAGGAGCCTTTCTGGATTCTGGACCATAAAAGGGAATTTTATGATAAAGAAGATAAGGAAAAAAAGGATTATTACCACAACTATGATTTGGTCTGGCCTGAAGGCTTTGGAGAAGCATTGTCCGGCGGGGAAAGGGAATTTGAATTAACTGAAATCAAAAGAAAGCTTGCTGAAAGAGGCAGTTCAACAAAGCATTTCAAAACTTATGCTTCTCTTGCAGAAAAAGGCTTGATTAAACCAAGTGCTGGAGGAGGAATGGGAATTGAAAGAGCTCTGCGTTTTATTACTGGAAAAAAATGCATTTCAGAAGTCACTTTCTTTCCAAGGCTTGCAGGAGAAAAAATAGTGATTTAAATGTTTTATAAGAGGTTTTTTTAATGACTGTAAAAGAAATTCTTTTATTAGGGGATGAATTTCTGAGAAAAAAATCACGCAAGGTTTTTCTTTCAGAAATTAATGCAGAAGAAATAAATGATTTAAGGGATACTTTAATTGATTTCACAGAAAAAAATGGTTTAGGGCGCGGAATTGCTGCTCCGCAAATTGGTTTGCTGAAAAGAATGATTTATATTATTTCAGACGAATTTGAGGGAATATTGATTAATCCTGAAATAACTTTAAAATCAAATGAAATTTTTTTTGTTTGGGACTCCTGCTTTAGTTTGAAGGCAGAAATTTTTTGTAGGGTTAAAAGAAACAAAAAAATCACGGTTTCTTTTTTTGATGAAAAAGGAAAGCAGAAATCAATTAATGCAGAAGATTCTTTTTCAGAATTATTGCAGCATGAAATTGACCATTTGGATGGCATAATGTGCACCGACAGAATTGAAAGCGCAAAGGATTTGATTTTAAGGGAAGAATGGGAAAAAAGAGGAAAACCATTCCTTGCAGGTTAAAGTTTGTTTTTTTAATTGTTTTCATTGAAATTGTTTTAAGAGTGAATGATATGGATTATGATTCAGGCAAATACCAGCAGGTAAAAGATGTCCTTGAAAAAAAGAAAGGAAAATTTCTTTTGCGCGGATGGATTAAAAGAAAACGTGATTTAAAAGGAAATATTTTTCTTGTTTTACGTGATGGTTCAGGAGAAGTGCAATGCATTTTAGAAAAAGATAAAACAAAAGGAATTGATGATGCAGTAAAGGCATTGGTTGAATCAACTGTAATTGTTTCTGGGGAAGCAAAAAAAGATGAACGTGCTCCTGAAGGAGTTGAATTAATTGTTTCAAATTTTGAAGTAATTGCTTTTTCTGAGGAATTTCCAATTGGAAGAGATTTAAGCGAATCATTTTTAATGGATGTAAGGCATTTATGGCTTAGAAGCAAAAAATTATCAACTGCATTAAAGGTTAATGCATCTCTTTTCAAATCATTCCGTGAATTCATGGAATTGAAGGGATACACTGAAGTGCAGGGACCAGAATTTGTTTCCGGAGCAGTGGAAGGAGGTTCAACTTTATTTGAAGTTCCTTATTTTGGAAAAAAAGTTTATCTTTCTCAGTCAAATCAATTTTATTTAGAAACCTTTCTTACTGGATTTGAAAGAGTTTATTCAATTATGCCTTCTTTTAGAGCAGAAAAATCAAGAACAAGAAGACATCTTACCGAGTTCTGGCATGCTGAAGCCGAAGCAAGCTGGATGCAGTTGCCTGAATTAATGAAATTTGAACAGGATATGATTCAGTTTTTTGCTAAATCAATTGCAGAACAACATCCAAAAGAATTGAAGTATTTTGGAAGAGATCCAAAAGAATTAATGCATGTAGCTGAAACTAAATTTGAAAGATATAGTTATGATGAAGTATTGCAAATGGCTCAAAAAAAATTCAAGAATCTTGAATGGGGAAATGATTTAGGCGAAAAAGAAGAGCGTGAAATTACTAAGGATTTCAAGGTTCCAATAATTGTCCATCATTATCCAGGAAAATTAAAACCATTTTATCATAGACCAAATCCAGAAGATGAAGGAAAAACAGTTTTATGCACTGATGTTTTAGCTCCAGAAGGTTATGGGGAAATAATTGGTGGCGGAGAAAGATGCTGGGAATTAAAAGAAATTCTTGAAAGAATGAAAGCAGAAAAAATTGATCCAAAACCATATCAATGGTATGTTGATTTAAGAAAATATTCTGCTCACCCGCATTCAGGATTTGGCTTGGGTTTGTCAAGAACCCTAACATGGCTATGCAACTTAGAACATATTAGAGATGTAATTCCTTATCCAAGAACAATGAATCGATATTACCCCTAGCTTTTCTTTTAGAAAAAGAAAAGCTAAGTTCGCAAAAGAAAAAGCAATTCTGCTTTGCAGAATTGAAAAACAATAACTAAATTTCTTTTAAAAATAAAAAAAAGAATTAAAGGCTTTTATGCCTTTAATTTGTTTCCGATTGCATAATTTAAATCAATATTTATTTCATTTGATTTAACTATTGCTTCAATTCTTGAAAGAACTGTTGTTACTGCAATGAAACTTAAACTAATTCCTAATGCAAATACAATTCTTTCAAATGCAACAACTGGAATTAATAAAACCCATTGACTTGCTTCCATTGGTATTGTGTAAAGCCATAAAATGCTTCCAATTGCATGCGCTGTGAATGTTGCTCCCAAGCTTCTTAAGAAAAGATTTCTTGGAAGAAGCAAAACAATCAGGGGAATCAGCCAGTAAAGTGAATAAAACCATGCCTGGTTTCCAATTGGATGCAGTATGAATGCAGCCATTGCAATTAATGGAATTGCAAAACTTAAAATTTTTGATGCATTGATTTCTTTGCCTGCGTTTTTTGAAAGAACAAAGAAATAAACTGATGCAAAAATCATTGGAAATAATCTTAAAATTCCAATTAAGTCAAATGCTTTTCCTAAAAAAACATAATTAGTGACTTCTGCAAGCAATACTGCTGCTGCGCCAAAAACTGGCCCTAAAAAAGCCCCTGTCATTGGCCCAAAAAACTGGAATAATGTAAAAAACTGGTTTTCAGCGCCAATTATTGCAGAAAAATTAATATTATATCCTATAAAGGAAAGCACTGCAAAAACCAATACAAACAATACTCTTTTGAATGTAAATATTTCATTTAATTTCAATTATTTCACCTCAAATTAATAAGAAATTAATAAATACCATAAAGAAAGATAAACTTTAAATAATGAACATTGATTGCTTTAATTAGACTTTATTTAATTGATTTCAACCTATTAAAGTAGCATTTTAAATCCTTTTTCTTCTTTGTTTTTGCAGGGGTTCTGATGAAAATATTATTTGTTATTGCAAAAGAAAACTTTAGGGATGAAGAATTATTTCATCCGCTTAAAGAAGTGAATAAAGCCGGTTTTGAGGCAGTGATTGCTTCAACAGAAAAAGGCTTATGCATTGGTTCAATAAGCAAAACAATTGAGGCAGAGATTTCATTGAATAAAATCAATTCAGATGAATTTGATGCAGTTGTTTTTGTCGGCGGAGCAGGTTCAAGTATTTATTTTGACAACAAAAAAGCCCATGAAATTGCAAGAAAATTCCACGCAGAGAACAAACCAACTTGCGCAATTTGCATTGCCCCAAGCACTTTGGCAAATGCAGGCTTGCTGAAAGGAAAAAAAGCCACTTGTTATCCAAGCCAAAAGGAAAATTTGAAAGCAAAAGGAGCAAATTACACAGAAACAAATGTTCAGGTTGACGGAAACATTATTACTGCTGACGGCCCGCAGTCAGCAAAAGAATTCGGGAAAAAAATTGTTGAAGCATTAAGCATTTGAATTTGATTTTGGAAAATATTTGAATCATTAATAAATTAAAAATGAATTAATAAATTAAAAATGAAATTTAAGATTTAAGGTGAATTTTTGGAAAAAAAAGAAATTTCTTTCATTAAAGCAGAGCCGAAAGCAAGATTAATTGCTTTTACTCCGAAAGCATATGATTTGTCTGTTGCTTCTGCAAGGACATGCTATTCTCCTGAATTAATTGAATTGGATTCAGTTACTGAAGGGCAAAGGGAAAGAATCGGAAAGCTTATTTATGAAGCAGGGCATCATACTCCTTTCCAGCATCCTTTCTTTGTTTTTGGACTGGAAAATGTTTCAAGGCAATTGGTTTGGAGTTTCCTTCATTCGCATCCTTTTTTTAATTCAGACCAGTCAAGCCAGAGATATAATGTTTTGGAGCAGGCAAAGGTTTTTGTCCCTGAAATGAATGCAGAACAGGAAAAAATTTTCAAAAAAGCAGTAATGAATGCATGGAATTCATACAATGAATTAAGCTCTAAATTATTTGATGCAGTGATGCCTTCAGTTAAGGCAATAGGAAAAATCAAGGCGCAGTCAGAAAAAAAAATGATTTCAGAGGCGGAAAAAAAAGCAGTTGAATGGGCAAGATATGTTTTGCCGGTGGCTTCTTACACTTGTTTGTATCATGCAGTGAACGGCATTACTTTGCAGAGATATATTAAAATGATGAATTCAAGTGATGCCCCGGAAGAGGCAAAAATTGTTGTAAAGCAGATGATTGAAGAAATAAAAAAAATTGATGCTGATTTTATTGAAAGGATTGAAAACAAGGAATTCGGGGAAAAAGAATTAATTGAAGAAAAATTAAATGAAAAAGTTGCATCAAATTCTGAAAAATTTGCAGAAGAATTCGATTCTTTTTTGGATGGAAAAATTTCTAAACTTCGTTCATCAACCCCTGAAGCAGAAAAAGTTTTGGCTGAATCAGTCCGCGGGGTCCTTGCATTAACTAAAGAGGATTTGCCTGATGAAAAAGCAGTTTCAATGGTTTTGAATCCAAAAGAAAATCCTTATTTATTGGAAACATTAAATGTCTGGGCGCATTCACCTTTAATGCGTTCCTTATTCAATGTTAATTTTTGTTTTTACACCAAAATTTCACATGCAGGGGATTCACAGAATCAAAGGCATAGAGGGACACCTGCTTCGCGCCCGCTTTTATTCAGGCACATCACTTCAAAGCCTGATTTTATTATTCCTGAAGTAATGCATAAAACTCCTGAAATCAAAGAGCTTTATTTGAATGCAATTAATTCCTTATGGAATGCAAGAAATGAATTAATTGATTCAGGATTAAATGAAAAATCAGCAAATTATTTATTGCCGAATGCAACTTCAATTAGATTAATTGAATCAGGCCAGTTAATTCATTGGCTTCATAAATGGAGAATGAGAACATGCTTTAATGCACAAAGCGAAATTTGGATGGCTTCAATGCAGCAATTAGAGCAAGTGCGTGAAAAGCATCCATTAATTGCTAATTTTATTGGCCCTCCCTGCTTTACAAGAAAAGGTTCAGTTGAAGAAAAGGAATTAGAAGGCCCCTGCCCTGAAGGCGCGCACTGGTGCGGAGTAAAGGTTTGGTTAAATTACCCTAAAGTTAAAAGAATCTGGTAAAATTACTTTTTCATATGCGTTTTTTCCTGATTCAGTTTTTGTACTAATAGTTCAGTTTTGTACCACAAATCATTTATAAATGCCCGACTGTAATTATATTGAACATTTAATGTATCCTCCTAAAAAGGAATTACGTTAAATCCCGTCCCTTAGAAAAATGGTGGGGGTTGGAAAGGATTGCGAGTCCTTTCCAATTACCCTTTTTTTATCTCTTTTTATTTCTGTTTTTTTTGAATTTCTGAATTATTGTTATTTTTAATTTTTTGGTTTTTTTTTGAATTTCTGATTTTTTTGTGCTTTTCCTGTTCTTTTGTCTTTTTTTTGTTTTCTTTGCTTTTTTATTTCTTTTGCTTCATTTCTTGTTAGCATTTGGAGGTAATTTCATGCTAAGAAAAGGTTTGTTCTTTGGATTATTGGTTTTTTTAGCCCAGTCAGTGTTTGCAGAAAATTATTTATGGGATTCGTTGAGGCCTTTGGCTTCAATGGCTTCAAATTATGATTTTCTTACAAGGGCTCTTGTAATGGTTTTGTCTTTTGTGATTTTCTTTATTTCAGTCAAGGCATATCTTAAGTTAAAGTCCTCAAAATTGATGTTTGTTTCAATTGCTTTTGGTTTGTTTGCATTGAAATGGGTTCTGAAAGTATTGGATTTGTTTTTAAGCCCTGGATTGTTTTTTGGGGATGCAAGCGAAAATGTTTTTGAATTATTGATTCTGGCTTCCCTTTTTTATGCCTTGTTTGTGAAGTGAAATTATGGGTGAATTTCAGGAATCGCTGGAGTTGGATGCGAGAAAAAGCATTTTTGATGAAATCCAGAATGCGCCTGGATTGCATTTCAGGGAAATCCAGAGAAGGACAAATTTAGCTGTCGGCACTTTGCAGTATCATTTGAATTATTTGGAAAAAAAAGGAATGCTTAGGACTGAAAAAAAAGGAAAATTTCTGCGTTATTATACTGTGCATCAGCGCACTCCTGAAAACGAGTCTGAAATTATTTCTTTTTTAAGGCAGAAATCAACCCGCCGGATCCTGATGGTTCTTCTTACAAGAGGAAATGCAACCAATCTTGAATTATCAAAGGAATTAGGGATTTCCCCTTCAACTGTTTCATGGCATTTGAATAATTTGTTTGAAAAACAGCTTATTTTAAGAAAAAAGCTCGGAAGGGAAACAATTTATTATGTTGCTGAGCCTGAAAAAGTTGCAAACCTTGTTTTAGGAAACCAGAAATCATTCCTTGATGAAATTGTCGATAACTTCATTTCCATTTGGGAAAAGGAATTAGAGTAAAAAAGTCTGCCTGCTTTCAATTAATTTTTCATACAATGCGTCCACGTTTCTTTTGTTTGCATATTTTCTGTGCCCTTTAAATCCTCCTCCGAAAGCCCTTGGAACATGAAGCAGTTCATGAATAATTGTTTTGATTTTTTCTTGTTCCGGTTGTTTGCCGAATATTTCTGTAATCAGTTCAATTACATAAACCGGCTTTAATTCTGCTCCAATTTGGATTGCTTTGCCGAAAGTATGAATTCTTGCAATTGTGCGCCTTGATTTTGAGCCAATGCTTTCAACGCAGAAAATGTTTTCAGTCCTTAAATTCAGTTCAAGAATTAAGGCAATATTCCTTGTTTTTTTGGTCCATTCCATGCTTTGAATGTATTTCATTCGATAAATTGAATACCGACTCAAATAAAAATTTTTGTTATTTACTTTAAATCAATTCAGTTGAATAAAGTAAAAGAGGTGAAAGAATGAAGATTGAATTTAATGTTTCTCCAAAATCCTTTCTTGAGGTAATTCCTGTGCTTGAATCAGCTTCAAAGGAATTCAATGGAAAAAAAGGAAAAACAAAAACAATGGTTAAAGGAAGCAAAACAATCCTGTTTGCAGGCATGGGAAAGGAAAAGGATTTGGATTTGAATGAATTCAGGAAACTTGCATTTATCGGGTTAATTAAAGGGAAAGCTCTTGAATTGAATGAATTTTCGGTTGAATTGATTGATTTGCAGAAATTTGCTGAAGAAAAAATAATTCAGGCACTTGCTGAAGGGGCATTAATCGGGTCATATTCTTTCGCCAAATACAAAAAACAGGAAGAGAAATTTCCCTCAAAATTAATTATTTCCGGGAAAAAAAAGCCGAAGGGATTTGATTCAGTTGTTTCAAAAGCATTGAAGGTAAATGACTCGGTTTCAATGGCAAGGGATTTGATTAATGACAGCAGTGAAATTGTTAATCCTTCTTACCTTGAAAAAACAGCAAAAAAAATCTTTTCAAGAATTAGAAAAGTAAAGGTAACTTCGCTTGGCAGAAGCCAGCTGCTGAAAAACAAAATGAATTTGTTTGCCATGGTAGGGCAGGCAGGGTTATCTGAACCGAAATTAATCCTGCTTGAATACAAGGGAAACCCTTCCTCGAAAGAAAAAACTCTATTGGTGGGGAAAGGAATTACTTTTGATTCAGGGGGTTTGAACCTGAAGCCAGGGGATTCAATGCTTTTCATGAAATCCGATATGGCTGGAGCCGCGGTTGTTTTGGCAATAATCAGAACAGCAAATGATTTGAATTTAAAGATTAATTTAATCGGCGCAATGGCCTGTGCGGAAAACCTTATAGGGGAAAAAGCCTATAGGCCGGGGGATATTGTCAAGGCATTTAACGGCAAAACAATTGAAGTATGCAATACTGATGCTGAAGGAAGGCTGGTTCTGGCTGACACTTTAAGCTACTGTGTTAAAAAATTTTCTCCTTCAAAAGTAATTGATTATGCAACTTTAACTGGTTCATGCATCGGCACATTTTCCTTTCATGTTGCAGGAATGATTTCAAATGACCTTGAATTAAGCAATTCAATGTATCAGGCAGGATTGAATGCTTATGAAAGGGTATGGGAACTTCCTTTGTATGAGGAATATTCTAATGACATTAAATCAGAAATCGCTGATTTAAGGAATACCTCCAAAACAGGGGAAGCAGGCACAATTGCAGGAGGGGCATTCCTTAAGGAATTCATTGGCGATAAGCCATGGGTGCATTTGGATATTGCAGGAACTGCTTTTCTGAAAAAGCCTTTCAGTTATTATTGTATTGGCGCAACAGGTTTTGGGGTAAGGCTTTCACTTGAATTCATTTCACGATTAATGGAAGACGAGCTGAAATGACTAAAAGAGCAAAAATCCCGGTGCTTTTTGATTAATTTATTTTGAAGTCTTTTATTGGAAAAATAAGATTAACATATTTCGAGCTCTCAGTTTTAATCAATGTGTTTTCCCTGAAATTAAAATGTTCTTTATACCCTTTTGCCCTGTGGCGGTAAGAATCCAAAGTAATGCAAATATTGTTCGAAGTTTTCGCCTTGTCTGTGTTTCTTTTCAAAGAAATTTTTTTTTATTTCAGCAAAGTTTTTAAAGAAAGAATGAAGTATAGTTTATGGTAAATTAAAGGTGTTTTTGTGGATAAACGCAAGGAGTTTAATGTGCTGAAAAGAAAAATAATCCCTGTTTTAAAAAAATATAACGTGAAAAAAGCAGGTGTTTTCGGGAGTTATGCAAGATATGCGCAGAAAAAAAGCAGTGACGTGGATTTATTGATCCAGCCTCCAAATGATTTTAGTTTGGTTGACTTGGCCGGGCTTGAAATTGTTTTAGAAAAATTATTGCGCAAACGCGTTGAAGTGCTTTCATATAACGGATTAAGCCCGTTTCTGCGCAGCACTATTTTAAGAGAGGAAGTGCGCATTATATGAAATCGTCTGTTGCTTATCTGCAGCATATTATTGCGGCAATAGAAAAAAATAGAAAGATTCCATAAAAACAGTTTTCCTGAGTTTTTGGCAGATGAAGCAATTCAGGATGTGTACATAAGGCAGCTTGAAATAATCAGGGAAGCAATGAAAAACCTTCCGGAAAATACTGTTAAAAAGAAATTAGGCATTAAAAGGAAAAGTTTTGCAAGATTGCGTGATAAGCTGATTCACTGTTATTTTGGGGTTGATTTGCGGATAGTTTGGAATGTAGCCAAAAAAGAGCTGGTTCCATTAAAAAAACAGGTTTCTGAAATACTGCTTGAACAAGAGAAAAAAAAGGCAGCAATTCAATGAAAGAAAGAGTTGGCGCTTTTAGATTCTTTTTTTCATGGAAAAAATGGCTTTTTAAACTTTTAATCCCCTATTCTTTGAATGAATTCAAAAGAAGAAGCCAGGGAAAAAATCAGGCATTTGATTGAAGAATTCAATTCTTATCTAGGAAAGGATTCGCTTAATGAACAGGAAATCAAGACAAAGTTTATTCAGCCGCTTTTTGAGTGTTTGGGCTGGAATTTTAGAAGCGAAGACATCAGATTAGAGGAAAAGGTTTCCAGCGGGAGAGTTGATTATTCTTTCAGAATTAATGGCATCCCAAAATTTTTTGTTGAAACCAAAAGGCCTTCTGCAAGCGTTGACACTGATATCGTGGTTGATCAGGCAAAAAACTATGCCTGGCATAAAGCGACTCATTGGGCGGTTATAACTAATTTCAAAAGAGTAGTGATTTACAACGCGCTCTTAAGGGGCCAATACATGGAATCAAGGCTGAGAAACATTTATCTTGATGAACTGAAAGATTATAATGCCGATTTTGAAGACTTATGGCTTTTATCCAGGGAAAGCTTTGAAACAGGATTAATTGACAGAATTGCCGAGAGAGAATGCAAGAAAGCAAAACTTATTCCGGTTGAAAAAAAGCTTTTTGAGGATTTAAATAAATGGCGTGAATTAACTGCAAAAGACATTGCAAAGAATTATCCTGGAAAATATTCGGCTGAAGAACTGGATGAAATAATTCAGGTTTTATTGGACAGACTGATTTTAATCAAAAAAATAGAGGACACCATTCTTGAAGGCCGAAAAATAGAAGAAGCATATAACTCCTGGCATGACCAAAGCAAAAAAAGTTTGAATTATTACTTAAAAGAAGTTTTTGAACACTATAAAAACGATTACAACAGCGGAATTTTTGAGGAAAAAGAGATAGATAAAGTTGAACTGTCTGATCACGCGCTTGGAACAGTTATAAGCGAACTTTATTCTATCGGCAATAAATCAGTTGAATACGATTTTGGCATAATTGATGCAGATGTTTTAGGAAACATTTACGAACAATACCTGGGTTATTTGCTTAAAACAACCGCCAAAAGAGTTAAAGGAGAAGAATCAAAAGCAAAAAGAAAAGAACAGGGAATATACTATACTCCGCGATACATTGTTGACTATATTGTAAAAAACACTTTAGGGGAAAAATTAAAGGAATGCAGTTCAATTCAGGATATTGAAAAAATAAAAGTGTTAGACCCTGCCTGCGGTTCAGGCTCTTTTTTAATCAGGGCATTTGATGAAATTTACTGTTGGTATGAAAGCAAAGGGCTGACTAAAGAAACAATGACTTTAACTGAACAGGGATTTGCTTCAGTTAAAGACAAAATAATTAAAGAAAATTTATTTGGAGTGGATTTAGACCAAAAAGCAATTGAATTAGCGCAATTGAACCTGCTTTTAAGAACCGCCGACAAAAAGCATAAACTGCCTGTATTGAAAGACAACATTAAATGCGGCAACTCATTAATTGACGACGAAAAAATCGCAGGAAACAAAGCATTCAACTGGA
>JBDRGO010000070.1:0-18580 GCA_043817715.1 Candidatus Iainarchaeum sp.
TGCAGGACGCTTTTTTTGAATAAGAAACTCACATAAAAAAAATCCGCACCGGAAATCTGCTTCAGTTTTCTTTTTATTCTCATTTTTTCATGTTTTTTTCATGCAGGAAGAATTCCTTTCAGAGAATATTGAAATCATTGAGTTAGGCGATTCAACAAGCAAATTCATTGAAGGGTTTGAATGCGCTATTCCTGAATTAGAGAATTTTTTGAAGGAGGATGCATTGCATCAGATGAAGGAATCAGTCAACAGGACTTTTTTGTGGATGTCGAGAAATGAAAGGAAATTAATCGGATATATCGCGATTTGCGCTGATGCAATCAGTTTGGATAAAATCAGAAAAGAGGAAATGGCTAAATTGAGAATCCATTACAAGTCATTGCCTGCATTGAAAATCTGCAGAATGGGGGTAAGAAAGGGCTTGGAAGGGAAAAGGATTGGAACAAAAATGATTGCTTTTGCTATCAGGCGCGCGTTAAAAATCAATGCTGAAAGTGCCTGCAGGTTCATTACGGTTGATTCAAAAAACGATGAAGAACTTCCTGAACACTTAAAGCCGTTAAGATTTTACAAAAAAACGGGTTTTCGGGAATTAAAAACAAAAGAAAAAACCAACACTGTTCATTTGTTCAGGGACTTGATTTCAATAATTAAGGAGGAATCTAAACGCTGAACAATTTCTTGTTTTCATGGATTAATTTAATCAATTCCTTGTCTGAATTGCTTAGCTTGGAATTTTTTTCTCTTCTGCGCATAACGCCAATAAAATCAATTGCTTCCTGCCCGGTCAAAGTCGGGGTAGCACGAATGGGTTTAGCCATAAAAAAACACTTTATCCAATTATAATTTAATGCAAATATTAATTTAAACCAGATGTTTGAATTAACCTTGCTCAGGCAAAATTCTGCAATAAAATGGTTCAAACTGTCAATTCAGTTCCCTCAATTTTTTTCAGAATACAATTCATTTGATTTCTTCCAAACCAAATCCATTTCATCCATTAAATCAATTATTCTTTGTTTTTCTTTTTTTAATCCTTTCCAGTCCAATGCAATGAATTCAATTGATTCTTTTGATTTATCAATTGCCTGCTGCAAAAGTTCTTTATTTAAATTTGGAAGAGCATACAAAGGACAAATATGCGTAGTGCAATAATCACTCTTTTCAAGCAAACGATTAAATGACGGAGCATAATGTCCTCCGCCTAAACCAATCACTGCTTTTTGTTTTTCATTTATTTTTGAAGAATTCAAAACACATTCAATAATTGCTTTTGCTCCTGATTCATTATTCCATCCTTTTTCATTTGAACCAAGTTCAATGAACACATTCGGCTTTTCTAAAAACGGACCATGATGCGATACTTCCAAAGAAACCTCGAATTCATTCAAAGAAAATTCTTCTTTTCTTTTCAATAAATCCAAGTAATATGACTTTATCAGCGAACCATAAGTCGGAGTTAAACAAAAATCCTTTCCGCCGAATTCTGCTTTTCCCCAATTGCCGGGGGCATGAACAGTTAAAGAAGGAGTTCCAACTTTTGAAGCATGCTTTGAAAGAAAAATAATTACATCACAAGGCACTTTGTTTACATAATCAGCAAATATTTGTTTTTCATTAATTAAAAATAAATTAAATTCATTTTCCTTGATTTTTTTTTCAAAAACTTTGTTTGAATCAAATTCTTTATTTGTTTCCTTGAATTTATATTCATTCAATAATTTTTCATAAATATTCATTCCTGCTTTATCTGTTTTTGAAACGATTAATGCATATTTCATGAAAAAGAAGGCAGAAGAAAAGAATAAAAGAAGGATGAAAACAAAAAGAAAAAGATAAAATCTGAAAGAAAAAAAATTTAATTAATTCAATTCTCAAATTTGTCTTTTAATTCAACCAAAACCTCTTCAATCTGCTCCAAGGAATTATTGATTTCTTTTTTCATGTTTTCCTGAAAACCTGACCTTAAATCGGTTTTTTCAGCATGAGGGCTTGCGCAGAAAGAGTATTTCAGTTTCTTTGATTCAATTAATTTAACATCCTTTAATCTTTTCAGATGATAACGCAGTAATTTATCGGAAATTCCTTTTTTTTCATCATTCAAAAAAAGCATTAATTCATTTGAAGTAGGATTAGTTTTTTTAGTGAACTGCATGTGAAACAATGCTTCCAGTACATCCAATAAACTTGACCTGCTTTCACCAGGAGAAATTAATCCAAGTGACAATGCAAGCCATCTCAGCATTGAACGTTTAGTTAATTTAACCTGCGGAGGTAAATCCATTAAACGAATAGTAAAATTGCTTCTAACTAATTCAGCTTCAGGAAAATCCATGTAAAAAGAATGTTAATTTTCCTTAATAAATCTTTGTTTCGGAAAAAAAGTATTAGAATTACGTATTTGATTTTCTTTTAATTGCTTGAATTGCGTTTTGTTTTATTTTAGGTTTGATTTTTTCATCTTGTTCAATAAGCCTTAAAAAAAATGCCAGATTCTGTTGAATAATTCCTGTACTGGTTCCGGGTTCTTTTTTTCTGTTTCTGGTTAATGCTTCCAAAACATCTGCTATTTCCTGCCCGTTTTGGAAATTCTGAAAATGATTATCCGCTATTTTATGCAAATAACTAAGCAAAATTTTGTCTCCGAGTGGGGGGGTAAGAACCAGCCTATGTTTTGGAATTTTTCTTTTTAAAGCTTCTTTTTCCAGAGCATCTGAAAAAACATGCAGAAATTCATTTGAAGCAGGAGTTATTTTCGGTTCCTTATGGAACGGAGTGAGCGTTCTTGTCTTGCTTGGCTCTGCGTTTTCAAATAATTCAGTTCCCTTAAACAAAGACACATTTAAACTCGGCCTAATAAAAGAAACATTGTTCAGGATTTCTTCCCGTCCATTTCTTACCTTTCTTAGAACAGAAATTTTTCTGATTAAATCATCAACCATTTCAGCAGGAGTTGAATGCTGGTCAGACATTATTGAATAATGCTCAACTTTATCAAAATTATCAGAAGTGTAATGAATTAATTCAGTTAAAAGTTTGTCAGAAATTTTTGGCTTTCCTAAGCGTTCCCTTAATGAAGGATTTAATGATTCAGTGCCTAAAGCAAAAGAACGGAAATTTGCAGATTTGAGTTCTTTAATAATTTGTTTATCAATAACTCTTACTGGCTTTCCGTTTCTTCTGACTAAAGCAGTTAAATCAATTGGGTTTGTCTGAAAACTGAAAGCAAATCTTTTATGCAGATTATTTTCTCTTATAAGTTTTAAAAGCCCTTTTCTTTCCCCTTCGGTTTTTCCATATGGGTTTCCAAGAAGCCTTTTTTTGTTTGCAATAAAATTGTCGTCATCAAAGCTAATTAAGTTTATTCTTCTGTCTTTAGCCAGTTTAAGAAACAGGTTAATAACTGATTCATTTGAATAATGCCTGAATTGATTTCCATGAATTTCTGCACAAAACCTGCAGCCATGCGGACAGCCTCTTTGCGAAACCAAATCAACAGATTCGTATTCAGGACTTTTTACAAAAGCAATGCCGAATTTATCCATTTCCTGCTGTGAAGGCCTTTCAGCCTTGCCTTCTTTTCCGAATTTCCCCTGCAATTCAATTTTTCCATTATTTACAATTATTAATCCATGAACCTTCTCCAATTCATTTCTTTCAGCAGGAGAAATTTTTTTCCTGAAGAATTTATCCAATAAAGAAAACAAATTAGGGTTACTCAAACTGTTTTCTGCTTCTGCCCCGAAAACAACAAATTTTTTTGCGCCATTGCATAAAAAATTCGCCAGCTCTTTTGCATCAGTTAAGGCAGCAGGCCCTCCCAAAACAGGAATTTTTTCAGGGTGCTTTCTATTCAATGCCATTAAAAGAACCATTGAATGCACAACATCATCAGAGGAAACGCTGAATCCTATAAATTTTGCATCCTTTCTTTTAGCAATATGGCTTAAACATCTGCCTGCATTTTTATAGTGAATTTTCCTGTCAAAAACAAAAGCTGTTGCATCACTGCTTTTATTTATTACAGTTCTTACAGCCCTTAAACTAGTGCTTCCGAAAACAGATCTTTTATACTCTTTAACCGGAACCGGAAAAAGCAGGACTTTATGTTTTTTAGGCAAACCCATGAAAGAATACATGTAAACATTAATTTAATTCTTGCTGAATTAATAACCGCAAACAGTATTAATTCTTGCTAAAAATAACTGCAAAACCAATTTTTGCTGAATTCCTTCAAAACTGCCGGAATTGCTTTAAATGAATTCCTTCAAAAAGGAATGAAACTCCCCTTCATTAATTCTTTTCCTTGCTTCCTTAATCAAGGAATTTACATAAAACAAGTTATGGTATGCAAAGTAAGAGAAAACTGTTTCTTCTTTTGATTTCAGTAAATGCCTTAAGTAAGCACGGGAATGTTTTCTGCAAACAAAACAATCACAGTTTTCATCCAAAGGAGAAAAGTCTGCTACATAACATCTTTTTTCTATTTGGTAATTTCCTGAAGAATTGAATATATATCCATGCCTTGCGCCTTTTGTCGGAAAGCATGAATCAAAGCAGTCAATTCCATAAGAAATTGCTTCAAGCAAATCTTTTGGAGAACCTACTCCCATTAAATAACGCGGTTTTTCTTTCGGCAGAAATTCAACTGATTTCTTTATTATTGGAATCATTTCTTCCCTGCTTTCACCAATGCATAATCCGCCTAAAGCATAACCATCAAAATTTAATTTCACTAATTCTTCCGAGCATTTTTTTCTTAAATCCAAATTCAGTCCGCCTTGAGCAATTGCGAATTTTAATTGATTTTTATTAATGCTGTTTTCTTTCATTTTCTCATGTTTTTCCTTGAATTCTTTCGCCCATTGCAAAGTATTTTTTACTGCCTCAATATGCTCTTTTTTTTCTTTATGCGGATGCCTTACATCATCCAAAACCATTGCAATATCTGAACCAATTTTTAACTGAATTTCCGCGCTTAACTGCGGAGTTAATAAAATTTTGTCTCCATTAAATGGATCTTTTAATAGCACTCCTTTTTCAGTTAATTTCTGCAGAAAGCTTTCATTCAATAACTGGAATCCGCCTGAATCAGTGAAAATTCCTTTTTTCCAATTAATGAATTCATGATATCCTTTTGCTTTTTTTATTACATCCAATCCAGGCCTTCTTGATAAAATAAATGAATTAGAAATAAAGCATTCAAATCCAATTGATTCCAATTGCTCAAAATTAATCCATTTAACTGTTCCTTTTGTTGCAACAGGCATGAAAAACGGAGTCTGGATTTTGCCATGGGAAGTAATAAATTCCCCTGCACGCGCATTGGTTTTCTTGTCTTCTGCCTTTATTTTATACATTAAGTGATTATTGAACCCATAATATTAAAAGCAATTAATTCTTTTATTTTTCATCTTTGCGGGGTTGATGGATTGAATTTAAATTTTTTAGAAAAATTTAAAATATTTAAATCCAGGGAGGGATTTAAATGAAGAAAGAATTTATTTTATGGTTTAATGAAATCGGAATAAAGGACATTCCAAGTGTCGGCGGAAAAAATGCTTCTTTAGGGGAAATGTATTCTAATTTGAACTCCAAAGGAGTTAATGTTCCAAATGGCTTTGCAATAACTGCTTATGCCTATGATTATTTGCTGGATAAAAGCGGGTTAAAAAAAGAAATCAAATCAATCCTGAAAGGACTGGACACGCATGACATGGATAATCTTTCAAGCAGGGGAAATCAAATAAGAACGTTAATCAGGAATGCTTATTTTCCTGAAGAATTAAGGCAGGCAATTATTTCATCCTACAAAAAATTAAGCAGGGAATACAGTTCAGAACACACTGATGTGGCAGTACGTTCAAGCGCTACAGCAGAGGACTTGCCTGATGCAAGCTTTGCAGGGCAGCAGGAAACTTATCTGAATATTGTCGGGGAAAGGGCTTTGATTGATGCCTGCAGGAAATGCTTTGCCTCATTATTTACTGACAGGGCAATCAGTTACCGCGAAGACAAAAAATTCAATCACTTTGATGTTTCTCTGTCAATTGCAGTGCAGAAAATGGTTCGGGCAGACCATGCTTCCAGCGGAGTGATTTTTTCAATTGATTCAGAAACAGGTTTTGAAAACGCAGTATTAATTACTGGAGCATATGGTTTAGGAGAAACAGTTGTTCAAGGAAAAGTAAACACAGATGAATTTTATGTATTTAAACCAACATTAAAAAAAGGATTTAAACCGATTTTGAAAAAATCATTAGGTTCAAAAAAAATCAAAATGATTTATGATTCAACAGGAAATAAGGAAACAAAAATTGTTTTAGTGGATAAAAAAGAAAGAAAAAAATTCATTTTATCAGATAATGAAATTTTAAAACTTGCAGAATGGACTTGTATTATTGAAGACCATTATTCAAAGAAAAAAAAGAAATTAACTCCAATGGATATTGAATGGGCTAAAGACGGAGTAACAGGAAAATTATTTATTGTTCAGGCAAGGCCTGAAACAGTTCATTCACAAAAAAATAAAGCAGTTTTAGAAAAATTCAGGTTAAAGGAACAGGGAAAAATATTAGTTAAAGGTAAAAGCGTCGGAGAAAGAATTGGACAAGGAAAAGCAAACATAATAATGGATGTAAAAGACATCAGGGATTTCAAGGAAGGTGAAATTCTTGTAACTGAAATGACTGACCCTGACTGGGAACCAATAATGAAAAAATCAGCAGGAATTGTAACTGAAAAAGGCTCAAGAACATGTTTTGATGGAAATACAAAAATTTTAACAAACCAAGGTTTTATGACTTTAGAAGAAATTCATGAAAAAGGTACTGAAGGCTTGCTAACTCTTTCATTTAATATTAAAACAAAGAAAACTGAATGGAAACCAGTTCTCGCATCTATGAAAAGAAAAAAAGAAAGAATCAAAATAAGTGTTTCTCAAACAGGAAAAATAAAAGATAATACTCTTATTTTAACTCCAAACCATAAAATGATTAATATAAGGAATTCTGAAATTGTCACAACAGAAATTCAAGAAATACTTAAAGAAAAAGAAATGCTTTGTGTTGCTCAAAAAATACCTTCTATTAACCAGTCTTCAGAAAAAGACAACAAACTAGCTTATCTTTTAGGAGGAATAATGACCGATGGTTCGATTTACCAAAGTAAAAGTTCCAACGAAGTACAATTTATTCAAAAAAACATTCCTGAAAAAGAAGAATTTATTAATTATATGAATTCTTGCATGACAACAGTTTATAATAAATCATTTGTTCCGTTTGAAAAAAAAGTTTCTTCCGGGTTTATTAGAGGTAAAAAAGTTGAAGAGCAAGCAATGGCATATAGATTATATTCAAAACAAATAGCTCATGAAATGTTTGAAGAAAAACAACAAATAACTAAAACATTATTGAATGGCGATTTAGAGTTAGCCTATAACTTTTTAGGAGGAGTCATTGATGGAGATGGCTGCTTTTACAACAACAGAATACACATATATGTTTCAAGTGAACACTTGCTTGAAGCAATAATGGTTGCATGCTTAAGAATAGGCACACTCCCTAACATAAGTAAAAACAGAACAATTA
Source organism: Candidatus Iainarchaeum sp. (assembly GCA_043817715.1). GTDB lineage: Archaea > Iainarchaeota > Iainarchaeia > Iainarchaeales > JAFGBZ01 > JAFGBZ01. The sequence goes on from JBDRGO010000070.1 coordinate 7,590, forward strand.
ATCATGTGAGTATTGTGGAAAAAAAAGAAGAAATACTTAAATATACTAAAAGAGTGAAAGGAAAAACAAGAGAAAGGATTATAGGGACAAGATTTTTTTCAGCAAAACAAATATTTAATGAAAACATAAAAGGAAAAATTAATGATTGGAAAAATAAAAATCTTTTAATTGGAGAAAAACAATTAAACAAAATTCAAGATCCTAAAATAAAGTCCATTATTGAAAGCGACATAAGAATGCTTAGAGTAACAGATAACCAAGAAAAAAATGAAGGGAATGTATTCAATATTACTGTTGAAGACAATCACAATTATTTAGTTTTCACTAAAAAACTAACTCCATTAATTGTTTGCAATTGTCATGCCGCAATAATTTCAAGGGAATTGAATATTCCATGCATTGTTGGAGCAGAAAATGCCACAAAAAAAATTCCTGACAATAAAGAAATCACAATTGACTGCTCTTCAGGGGAAGATGGAATTATTTATGAAGGATTATTAAAATTTGAAGTTGAAAAGCATGAATTAGGAAAATTTCCTGAAACCAGAACAAAAATCATGCTTAATTTGGCTTCTCCGGAACAGGCATTTGAAAAAAGCTTTCTGCCAAGCAAAGGAATTGGTTTAGCAAGAATGGAATTCATAATAAACAACCATATTCAGGTGCATCCGAATGCATTAATTCAGTTCAATAAATTAAAGGACGCAAAATTAAAGAAAAAAATAAATGAATTGACTTTCGGATACAAAGACAAAAAAGAATTTTTTGTTGATAAATTAGCGCAAGGAATTTCTATGCTTGCGGCGGCATTTTATCCGCATGAAGTAATTCTCAGGTTTTCTGATTTCAAAACAAATGAATATGCCAATTTGTTGGGCGGAAAAGATTTTGAGCCAGTTGAATCAAATCCAATGATTGGATGGAGAGGGGCTTCAAGATATTATGATGAAAAATTCAAGGAAGCATTTGCATTAGAATGCAAAGCAGTTAAAAAAATCCGTGAAGAAATGGGGTTGACCAATTTAACAGTAATGGTTCCTTTCTGCAGGACAGTGGAAGAAGGAAAAAAAGTAATTGCCGTGCTAAAAGAAAACAGATTAGTTCAAGGAAAAAATGGATTAAAAGTAATTGCAATGTGCGAAATTCCTTCAAATGCAATTCTTGCAGAAGAATTTCTGGATGTATTTGACGGTTTTTCAATCGGATCAAATGACTTAACTCAATTAGTTTTAGGACTGGACAGGGATTCAGAATTAGTTAGTTCAATTTATGATGAAGAAGATTTAGCAGTAAAAAAAATGGTTAAACAGGCAATTCAGGCAGCAAAAAAGAAAAAGAAATACATTGGATTCTGCGGACAAGCACCCTCAGACAAACCAAGTTTTGCAAAATTCTTAATTGAATGCGGAATTGACTCAATTTCATTAAATCCAGATACAGTGATTAAGACAACAATGGATATTGCAAAATATGAAAAAAAATTTAAAAGAAAAAACTAAACCTATACATAATTGGTTTAGTTTTTAATTCATTTGCTGAAAGAAAGTTATTAAGGTGTAATTATGATTTCTGTTTCAACAAATTTTCATCCGTTTAGATTAAAAATGTCAAGAAGAGAACCAGTAGAATTCACGGTTTTACTGAAAAATAAGTCAACTGAGCCAAAAAAAGTAACTTATGAAATGGCTGTATCAAAAGACATTTCATTAGATAAATCAGGTTTAAAGTATGGGGATTTAAAGCAATTAGATGTAAAACCAGGAGAAGAACTGAAATACAGTTATGATGTTTATGCAAAACAATTCGCCCGCTTAGGCGAAGTCCCAATAAGAATCAGGATAACAGAGCACTACAATTCCTTTAAATACATTGAAAAAGAATACACAAAAGAAGTACAATTGATATTGGAAGAATGAGGGATAAATTGCCTGAAAAGAAAACAAATATGCATAAACCCACAGAACCAATACAACTAACAAATCCAGATAGATTAAACCAAATTAAACAAATTTTAGAACAAAAAAAATCCGCCGGAAGAAGCTATGTAATAAAACAAAGAAGGCAATTAATAAATGAATTAACAAGCAAACTTGAAAAAGCAATAAATAAAAAAATTCAAATAAACGGCAATTTATTTAAAGTCACAGAAGTATCAAAAAAACCAAAATTAAGCAATAAGCCAGGATTTACAAGATGCCATTATCTTGGAAAAGGAACGCTAATTCGCGGAAACGGAGAGGAGATCATCTGTAGCATATTGCTATCATATAATACAGTAACCAACAAACCAACAAGAATTATAATTGATCCTACAGCATACAATAGGAATAGAACAGAAAAAGGTCCTATTAGGATGAAATATGAAAATTTCTTTGAATTATTGTCGTAAAATCAGGCATAATTCTAACACTTCAAACCTTAAAATTAAATTCTGATTCTAACATAACCTTAAAGTGAAAACACAAATTCAAGAACCGGAAATCCAGATAATCGGAATAAATAAAAAATTCAATCAGGAAAATGAATTAATTAATGAAATCAGGAAAATTTTTGTTTCGCATCCGGAAATAATTAAAAAACCTGTTTTCTTTGTTTTTCCGGAAGCTGTTTTCGGCGGCAAAGCAATAAGGCAGCAGGACACAAAACCATTTCTTGAAAAACTGCATCAAACCCTTGCAATGCATGGAAATGCATATGCATTTTTTTCAATGCATGAAACAGAGCCAGCAGGGCATTTAACCAATACAGGGCTTATTGTCATGCCAAAAAAAGAAAAAGGAATGTATTTCAAATCATATTCAAAACTTGCCGCAGTCAAAACAAGGGAAACAGTTCCTGCAAAACCAGGCCAAAAAGTCAAAACAAGGGAACTAATAATTCCGCCGGTTATAGACCAAGAAATCATGAAACAAATAGAAAAAGCAGAGGGAAAAAATGAAAGAGAACACAGAAGAAGATGGTTTGAAAGGGCAAAAGAAGTCCAAGCATTTCCAAATGCAGAAATAGAAGGAAACACTGTTGAATTAAGGGTTTGCGCTGATGCACGCGAAGGAAAAAAGAATTATCAATTCAAAGCAAGGAAAAGAAAAGAAAAAAAAGACTTCATTATTATTCCTGCACAAGGGGCATTTACAAAACAAGACATTGAATACATCAGGTCAAGGCTTAATTCAAAAGGATTTGGAATAATACTGGATTACTGGTCAAAAAAACTAAAAGTAATAGGAAAAACAGGAAGAACAACAAATTTTCCTGAATTAAAAAAACCAGCAACACACAAAGAAAAAAGATTTACAATAAGGCACATAATTTAATACAAGAAAGCACTAATTAATTCAATTAAGAAGCACAAACTAATTCAATTAAGAAGCACAAACCAAATAAGCATGTAGCATCTTTATACATAATGGTGTTGGATGAATATGAATATAGAAGAAAAAACCCTTAAATTATGGGCTCAAAAGCTTAATTGTGCTGAATGCGTGTTTAAGCTGCTTTCAGAAATTAAAGGCACTGAATTAAGCCCTCAATTGCTTAAATCTGCCAAAATAATGGGTTCAGGATACAAGTCCGGCTGCATTTGCGGGGCAGTGAACGCAGCAATGGTTTTTTGTGCAATCCATATGCCCAAACCCAATACAGAACTCACTCAAAGGATTTACTCAAATTTTCGTGAAAAATATGGTTCAAGCTGCTGCAGAGTGCTCCGCGCAGGCGATGAAAAGCAAGGAATTCCAAAAGACAAAGCCTGCCCTGAAAGGGTTGTTTATGCAATTGAAACTGCCTTAAATGAACTGGAAAAAATTGAGTAAAAACAATTTTAATTCAAGCAAAAACACCTTAACTTCTACATAACAAAAAAATATAAAATCTTTACGCCACTTTGAAAACCCTTACTCCGCGATTACCGGAACCAAGCAAAACAATTTTTACCTTCTATTTTAAGCGTTTTTCAATATTTTACGAGGGCGAAACGCAGGATAATGTACGTTATACTGTATTACATGTGTAAAACACCTTAAACACCTTAAAACAGGCAATTAAAGCCATTTACGCCATTTAAGATTTCACACAAACACGGAGCACCGGAATACAGGGGCTAAATACAGGAATTAAGGAGGTTTAAACCATTCTGTGCCAAAAGCACACCGCCTGCGAACTGGCGGAGCAGTGTTTTATCAATTCAGAACAAAGCCTCACAAAAATATGTTATGTCAGAACAAAGCCTCACAAAAATATGTTATGTAGAAGTTTTGCTAAATTTCTTTTACAATTAGCTAAAAGAATTGCACAAAAAGAAAAAGATAATGGACAAAAAAAATTTATTTCAAGGAAACTTTTTACCAATACCAATTTATCCCTTTCCATTCTATTACTCTAAAGTGATTCAAATTGAATGAATTAAAACCAAGAAAAATGAGTGAATTCCAGGAAGCTTCAAAACGAGTTAAGGAAATGCAGATAAAAGGAATTACTCCTGAAATGCAATTCTCAGTTGATTTAAAATTAAAGCCAAAAAATAATTTAATGGATTTCAGCAATGAATTAAATCCAAGAGAATTCGCCAAGCAACATGAACAAATTCTTAAAGCAAGCTCTCCGCAAGAAGAAATACTGAAATTAAGGAAAAGAAACTGATTTTCAATCAAAAAACCCATTAAAGGAACTCAGGGGGTTGAAGCGGAAGTTTGCGGAGCATTAGTGGAAGTTAACCAGGTATTAGTGGAAGTGCGGGAAAAACTGTCCAACATATTGCGTTTTTAAGAGTGGGCTTTTATTAACTCTTTTAGTGTTTATTATTGCATGAAATCATTTGATGCAATTAATCCTGCAATTGAAGCAACAAAACAATTGCTTTTTCCTTTTGATTTAACTCGCTGGTTGAAGCTTGGTGTTGTTGCTTTGCTTTCCGGCAACAGCGCGGGAGGAGGCAATTTTCCTTCTTCTGGCGGCAGTACAGGAAACAGCACCGAACTGCCTTTTTTTGATTTTAATGCATTTATTGCCCAGTATGGCTTAATTATTGGAACAATTGCATTTGTTTTATTGATTATTTGCATTATTTTAACCTATATTGCAAGCGTTTTTTCATTTGTTTTTCTTGAAAACTTAATTGAAAGAAAAGATGCAGTGATTTCCGCTTTTGGAAGGAATTCAGGGAAAGGATTCAGTTATTTTTTATTTCATATTGTTTTAGGTTTAGCCACAATAATAACATTAATCCTGTTTATAGCCCCTGCATTTCTTTTTTTAAGCGGGGGAAACAATATTGGTCTGATTCTAGCAATAATTGGACTTCTTTTGCTTTGGTTCTTTACTTTCGGACTTTTATTCGGAATAATTACAGGATTTACATATGGCTTTGTTCTGCCTTTAATGCATTTAAAGAATAAGGGATTGAAGGAATCCTGGAAAGAATTAAAGAACATGGTTTTCAAAGAAAAAAAAGAATTTCTTATGTACATTATTATGAGCATTATTTTAGGAATCGGCGCAGGATTGATTGCATTGGTTTTATTGATTCCTTTACTAATAATTGCATTTATTATTGGAATAATTGCGTTAATTGCAGGGGCAGCAGCTCTTTTCACAGGCGGATTTAATTTAACCATTATTTTAATTATTATTGCAATAGCAGTTCCTGCATTAATTATTTTTTCCTATCTTGCAGCAGTTAGTACCCTTCCAGTAACTGTTTTCTTAAGGTATTATTCCATTATTTTCATTGGAAAAATGGATTCAGAAACAGGAAAATTACTTGAAGCAAAAGGAATTAAATTGAATTAAATAGCAACAGGAAAAATGCTAAAAATAAAAAAAATTAACACAAATCTGCCAAATTAACCACAAATTCAAATTAACTGAATTAACTTAACTGAATTAACCCTTAATCTGCTAAAAACAATTCCTCTATTTTTGCCCCTAAAATTTTAGCCATTTTCAAAGCCAACTTAATTGATGGTTCAGTTTTGTCTTTTTCAATATTAATTATTGTCTGCCTGCTTACTTCCAGTTTTTTGGCTAAATCATCCTGGCTTAAATTATTCATTGCCCTGAAAACCTTTATTGTGTTGCGCATAAGTAAAAAGAATTAAACAAAAAGATAAAAATACTTTGCTAAAAGTTAAAATTGTTTATTATAACTTAATTTAATTATAACTTAATTTAATTATAAATTACTTTTTGGCTCTCTCGTTTTTGATTTCTTTAATTTTTTCTATTCCAACCCTAAATCCTTTCTTAACGTTTTCTGGGCCTATTGCTTTTATTATCCAATAACCTCCAACCAATGCAATGGATATTTTAGGGTAAATGAATCCTGCGCCTCCGCCAACCACAAATTCAGGGGCATTATTCCATGCTTTTTTAAATGAATTTATATCCCTCAGAGAAACGTTTTTTTTTGCTAATTTGCAGGCAGTGTATCCTGCAGCCAAAGCCACAACAACATCCCGAAATAAATGCCGGCTTTTTCTGCTGACTTTATTAACTGCCCTGTCTCCAAACCTTTCAATTCCTGCCACTGCAGGCCCTACTACCTTAACTCTTTCAAAATTCACATCAGGATTGACTGCCCTGACTGCTTTAGCGCTGCCATAAACCACAACAGCCCCGATTCCGGCATAAGCCAAACCTCTTTTAATTCTCTGTTTAAAATTTTCTTTCGGTTTTTTTACTGTTGGAGTTTTCCCTCTTGAAGCCATAAAATCACAATATAAACAAATAAGCTTATATGAAATTAATAAATCTTCTCTCATTGCTTGAGCAAATCCCTGCAAAAATCAATCCACACCGGAAATCTGCCTTGCTCAGTTTTTTATTTCTTTCATTCTTTCTTTATTCCATGAAACTTTATCTTGATATTGAAACCACTGGTTTGAGTGCAAGAGAAAATGAAATAACCGTAATTGGTGCTTTAAAAGGAAAAGAATTCATTCAATTAATTAATGGAATTAATCTGGAGCCATATGCAGTAAATGAATTATTTAACGGAGTGACTGAAATTGTTTCATTTAATGGTAAAAGATTTGATTTGCCTTTTATTCAAGAAAATTTCAAATTAGAAGTGAATTGCAATCATAAGGATTTAATGTATTTAGGGCATGAAAAAGGTTTTTACGGAGGGTTAAAAGTAATTGAAAAAGAACTTGGATTATGTAGAAGCTCCGCAGTTTCTAATGGAAAAGAAGCAGTGATTTTATGGAAAAGGCATTGCAGAGGCTGTGAAAAATCCTTGAATTTGCTTTTAGAATACAATAAGGAAGATGTAATTAATTTAGTTAAATTGGAAAAAATACTTGAAAAGAAATGAATTTAACCGCCATGAATGATAAATAATTAATCCGTTTCCTGCAAATACTGTTTTTCCATTCAATTCCAGAACCAGTATTTAGAAAGCGCGTCTTTTTCAGATAAATATCTTGTTCCTTTGGCTTTTCTTTCAGCTTGTTCCTGCTTTAATCTTTTTTCAACTAACTCCATTTCAATGTCCTTAATTAAATTATATTCTTTATTCAATGCAAAAATATGCTTAAGTTAAAATATTAGAAAAAACTAGAAAGGAAAAGTGAATAACGCAACCAAGAACAGCACTAATACAAGGAATCCTTGGTCTAAATCATTCCACATTGCAACCATTGAAATCGGCAAACCAATCAGCCATAAAGGGCTTAATTGGTTTAATGCAATAAAGTAGCCTAAAGCAGTTCCTAATACTGCAAAGAAAATCAATATTGCCCCGATTCTTCTGAGCAATACAGGGATTGCATCAGTGATTTTTTTGAACCAGTTGTATATTATGCTCATAAAAACAACTGAGGAGGGAATTAATTTAATATTAATTGTTTCCTTATTTTTTTCCGGCAAGGGAGTTAATTAATTCATTAATAATTAATTCATTAATCAATGCATTGAATTTTGCTTTAATTCCTGATTAATGCCAATGCATATGCCAGTGCCTGGCTTGAACGCATCGGCTGGCTTGAATTCGGGCCTAAATGAACCAGTAAATTGACTGCTTTTCGGGATTCAAGCGATAAACCTTTTTTTTCGTTTCCAAAAACCAATGCAGTTTTTTTGTGTTTTAAATTAATTAATTCCTTTTCTGAATTCTTTCCCCATAAAGAAAACCCTATTGAATAATAATTTTCAATTGCATTAATTAGTTTTGCATGGATTTCAGCAATGACTTTCTTTGATTTGATTGATTTTACTTTTTCGCCTGCCTCAAACAATAACTGCCTTGCATTTCTTTTGTCTTCATCAATCAAAATCAGTTTGCATTGGAATATTTCCGCCAATCTTAAAAAATCAGCGACTTCATTTTTTGTTTTCGGCTCAACCAAAACAAAAACCATTTCTTCTTCTGAACTGGTTTCCTTGTTTTCTTCTGAATCAGGTTTTTTGTTTTCTTTTGAATTAATTTTCTTGTTTTCTATTGAATTAATTTTATTTTCAGCAGGAATTGTTTTGTTTTCTTTTGAATTAATTTTCTTGTTTTCTTTTGAATTAATTTTATTTTCAGCTGGAATTGTTTTTTTGTTTTCATCTGGTTTTGAACCTAAATTAATTTTTTTTTCAAATCTGCTTGTTTTATTTGCTTCTTTGTTTTCCTGCATTAATATTGCTTCAATTGCCTTTTTTCCGTGCCTGCAGTCCAGAATAAATTCTTTTCCTTCAGGCAAAGTGAATCCTTTTTTCTTTAACCTGTCCTGCACTGCCTTTGCATGAAACGGAAGCTGTTTGGATAAATTAAACTTAATTGAAGCCTCTTTTTTAATTAAATTATTTGAAATAAATTCAATCAATTCAGGCAATGAATGGATTTCTTTTTCCGCAATTATTCTGTTAACTGAATTTATTCCACAGAATGAATTCAATTGAATTAATTCTTTTTCAGTTAAATTTTTTTTTAAAATAATTCTCCTGTTTTTTGAAGCAAAATTACCATAATTTAAATTAAGCTTTTTCTGCATTTGATTAATTAATTGCTTTTGTTCATTGAATTCCATGAACCGATCCAATTTAATCAAATACATTTTAATCAGTTTTTACTCCAGTCAAAATATTCCATTCAAATCTATATCCAATTCAGAACCTTGCCTTATCTATTCGCTTCCATTTCCCCAATCAGCATAATCATTGTAATTGAATGTTGTTGTCGGGGAACAGTAATATAATCCCGAATTCCTGATTTTTTCTTCAAATGAATCTATTGCTATTTTTTCTTCATTCCAGAATACATCTACTTCATCTTTATCTGAATAAATGCATGCAAGCTTCTGGTCTTCAACCAATCCAAGCAATTCATTTAATTTCAGCAATCCTCCTGCCTGAGGGGAATAATTCAAATTAAAGAACATTCTGTTGTCCTTGTCGCTGAATGCGTTTCCTGCATTTGATGCAGTGCTTAATTCAATTTCAGGATAAACAGGGTTTATTGAAGTGTAAATCAGTGAATATAATGCAATTGTTCCTGAATGGAATTCCGTGTTTTCTTCTGAGTCTTTTTCAAAGCTTAAACCATGAATATTGCTTAAGTTAACCGATGAATCAACATTTATTTTGAATCCTTCTGAATCCCATGCATTTGCTGTCCTGTCAGAAAAAGCCCTTGGCAAAAAATTATTTTCAAATCCATAGCATAGCCCTGTCACAGGGTCAACAAGCGAAGGACTAACTCCTATTCCAGTCCATTTTCCAAGAGAAGAAAATCCTGCTGCAGGATTTAACTTGGAGCTTCCCTGCTTTAAAGTATAGAATGCATTTTTTGCAGTATCATTTATAACCATCAGCACAGGGTTCGGGTGGGTAATGCTTATTTTTGCATCAAAATCATTTTCCCCGGTTCTTTCAATCCTTAAAACTGAGGCTCTTTCTTTTCCTGAATTAAGCGAATAAAATTCCTCTTCTTTTTCCACATTCAAATAAACCAATGCATCATTCACTTCAGGCACATTGAAAAATCCTTCTTCATCCCCTACTGTGATTACTCCATATCCTTCCCTTGTTCCGTCTGAACCAAGTCCATGGTCAAATGGAAGATAATACATTGCGCTGTCTGTTACAGGATCAGAAATTTTTCTCATTGAAACAATTATTTTTTCAACATTCACTTCATCCGACCCTGTGAATAAGGTTTCTTCATTTCCTGAAAATTCAAACTGCAGTTCAATCCAGTAAGTTCCAGGTCCATCCAATACAATGAATGGCTCTGAATCGCTTGTTTCATAAATCACCTGCATTGTTTCTGAATCCAGCAATCTGAATTCAATTATTTCTGAATCAAATAATTTGCTGAATTTGTCCTTGAAAGCCAGTGATGCCTCAAGATAAGAATTAATAAAATATTCCCTGAAATCATTGACTAAATCTTCTCCATATCCTTCTCTTTTCAGCTTGGCGCTGAATGAAAGGTAATTATTCAGTTCATCTGAATTAAGCGTTGCGCCTTCATCCATTGAATCGCTTATTGCCTGCATATTCAATGCAAGCTTTTCCAAAAACTGCGCTCCATCGCAGTAAACTGAACTGCATCTGCTCATTGCATTTGAACCTGAAGTGAATTCATAATTGTCTGAAACACGGAATGCATTTGCCAAAGAAGTTTCCCCTGATATTTCCTCTGAGCCTGTGAATTTCATGCATTGGCTTGTTGAACCAATGAATTTTGAATGGAAAAAACTTGTTTTGTTTCTTTCAGGATTATTTCCTTCAGAATAATCCATTACCCCTAAAACAGCATATTCTTCATTTTCCAGACCTGAATTAACCAAATCAATATCCATTAAAGTCCTTTCTTCCCCTGGCTGGAATCTGGTTCTTTCTGCTTCTGCAAACATTGCTTCAGTTAATTCTTTTGGATTGAATTCATTTGATTTAAAAAATGAATTTTCAATTTCTGAATCTGGCTTTAATTTCGAATTTTTATTTGCATTCAATTCTAAATTTCCAGTTCCTGAATCTGCATTTAATTCCTGATTTTCAATTTC
>JBDRGO010000071.1:0-33687 GCA_043817715.1 Candidatus Iainarchaeum sp.
TTGTTTTATTTAATTTTTTGTTTTATTTAATTTTTTGTTTTATTTAATTTTTTGTTTTATTTAATTTTTTGTTTTATTTAATTTTTTGTTTTATTTAATTTTTTGTTTTATTTAATTTTTTGTTTTATTTTCAATTAGTTATTTTATTTTATTCATTTTCCCGGGCATTCTTTTATTACTTTTTCCGGAATTCCTTTTCCTGAATACATTTTGTCAAAATAATCAGAAAAATCTTTTGCTAATTTATTTGCCCTTTCCTGAAATTCTTTTTTGTCTTTCCAAGTATTAATTGGATTCAAAATATTAGATTCAACTCTAGGGCATTTTTTTGGAATCATTAAATGAAATAATTTATTTTCCTCAGATTCAGTGTTTTCCAGTTTTCCTTTTAGTGCTGCTTCAACCATTGCCCTTGTGTCATTAATATCCATTCTTTTTCCAATTCCATAAGGCCCCCCGCTCCACCCAGTGTTAATCAAATACACGTTTGCTTCATGTTCTTCAAGTTTTTTTCCGAATAATTCAATGTAATCATTGGGATTCCTCGGCATAAAAGGCTGGCCGAAAAATCTTGAAAAAGTTGAAACAGGTTCAGTTATTCCTGTTTCAGTTCCGGCTAATTTAGATGTGTATCCCATCAAAAACCAAAGCATTGCCTGCTCTTTTGAAAGCATTGAAATTGGGGGGAGAACCCCGTTTGCATCCGCTGTTAAGAAAAGAATTGTTTTTGGATGAGTTGAAGTAGAAGAAGGCTTAATATTTGATAAATGCTCTAATGGATAGCTTCCCCTTGAATTAGGCGTAATTGAATCATCAAAAAAATCAATTTTTCCTTTTGAATCCATTGCAACATTTTCCATTATTGCCCCGTGCTCTAAATACGGGGCTTTATGCATTACTGCATCAAATATTTCCGGCTCCTTTTCTTTTCTTAAATTAATTAATTTTGCATAGCATCCTGCCTCAAAATTAAATATTCCTTTATCGCTCCATCCATGCTCGTCATCTCCAAGTAATGCCCTGTTTGGATCAGCAGATAAAGTTGTTTTTCCTGTTCCGCTCAAGCCCAGTAATAATGCACAATCTCCTTTTTTTCCTTCATTTGCGCTGCAATGAATCGGAAGCACTCCTACTTCTGGAAGCAGATAATTCATTACAGTAAAAATCAGTTTTTTCATGCTCCCCATATATGCTGAACCGAAAATAATTCCAATTAAATTCTCAAAATCCATTGCAACAGCCATGGATTTATCCTGTGAAGGCAGAAGGGAAGAATATTTTTTTTCATTTAATTTATTGTATGGAAGGACCAGCAAAGTAAATTCTTTTTTAAAAATACTTTTAGTTAAATCTCCTTGCGTACGAAACATGTTTTCAGTGAATAAAATGCTTAATGCCCTGTCACTGATTGTTTTCACTTTCAAAGAATATTTTTCATCTGCTCCAATGCATTTATTTGAAACAATTAATTCTTTTTTTTCTTTTAATGTTTTAATTGCATCTTCAAAAAGGGAATTAAATGCTTTCTGCGTTAATGCAATATTATTCGGTGAGTCCCAGTCAATTTTTTCTGAAACCCCGTTTTTCACAATGAATGTATTTTTAGGGCTTCTTCCGGTGGATTCAGGCGGAGTCACTGCAACCAATGCCCCTGACTTGCATATTTTTGCCTCTTTTTTTTCAATAATTTTTTGAATTAATTCTTTTTTAGTTAAATCAACTGAAACATTTCTGTGTTTCAGCAATTCCTTTATTTTTTCATTGTAGTTCAATCAAATCCCATTTAATGAAGCGAGCATAATTATTTAAACATTTTAAATCAAAGAAATGCTTTATGGCTCAAAAAGAAGTAATCATTTATTCCGTTCCAACCTGCCCTTACTGCGTAATGGTCAAGCAGTATTTGAAGCAGAAAGGAATTGAATTCACTGAATTTGATGTTTCAAGGGATTTATTCAAGGCAATGGAATCAGAAAGAAAATCAGGCTCCGGCGGAGTGCCTGTAATTGACATTGGCGGGAAAATAATTCTGGGATTCAATAAGGAATTGATTGAAAAAATATTGGAACAATGAATTGCGGGAAGGAGGATTCGAACCCCCGTAACCACTAAGGTGCGGGTCCTTAGCCCGCTGTCGTTAACCGCTTGACTATTCCCGCAAATTAAAATTACTTTTAATTTTTTCTCTTATTTTTTCCAGTTCTTCTTTTTTCCCTTCAATGCGTTTGTTTTCAAATGTTAATTCATCAGTTGATTTTCTTGGAATGATATGAAAATGCACATGGGGAATTACCTGCCCTGCGTCAGCGTGATTGGATTGAAGCAAATTGAATCCTGTTGAGTTAGTGCTTTTTTTTACTGCTTTGGCAATTTCCTGCGTGAAAACAATTAATTCCTTTAATTCTTCTGCAGGCATTTCATCAATTGTTTCATAATGCTTTTTCGGAATGCATAATGCATGCCCTTCAGTGCAGGGATAAATATCCAAAAATGCATAGCAGTCCTTGTTTTCTGTTATTTTATATGCCGGAATTTTTCCTTTAATTATTCTACAAAAAAGGCATTCATTCATAGAAATTAATTCTTTTAAGCAAAGCTTTTAAAGTGTTTTTAAAGGAAATTAATGAGTTTATTTAAAGGGGTTTTTTTGTGGTTTATCATTTGGGAAAAATAATGGAAATATTTTCTTTTGATTCAAAGGAAGTTGTTTCAGCCGAGCCGAATCTGCAGGTAACAGTGAAAATGTGGGATGAAAACCAGTTGATAATGGATGTTGACCAAAAAATTGCATTAAAAATAAAGAAAAATGATATTGTTTTAGTTGATTATAATCCAGTACAGATTGGAGGGCAGGCAGTGCCAAAGCAAATAATTGTAAAGATTTTAAACAAAAAATTGGCTGAAAGGGCATGGAATTCATTCAAGGAATACAGTGACAAAAAAAAGAACCAGAAGCAGAGTTCTGAATTCGGAAACCAGGGAATGATTAGGTAAAATAATTTGGTTTTGCGTTGATTTAAATACTTTTTGCTGTTGTTTTTATTTTAATTTTAAATTTTTTAGGGGGATTTTAGTGGAAAAAGAAAATAAAGAAAAAAAAGAAATTAATTCTGAAAAAAAAGAAAAAAAATTTCATTTGCCGAAAGATTTTAATGCAATTCATGTTGCTGTTGCAGTGCTTATTTGTATTATAGGAGGCGCAGTTATTGGAATGCTTTTAGTGCCGCAGCCTGCTCAGGTTGAAGTTAGCACTTTTTTGGCTCCTTCAAATGAAGCGATTTCCCAAACTGCTGTCGCTTCAGTGAAAAAACTGTTTGAACTGCAGGGAGTTAATGTGGACATTGAAGTTACAAAAATAGAGAAATTAAATGATTATTTTTACACTGTTTCATTTGATGTTTCAGAGCAAGGGCAGAAAGCGCCAGGCGGAGTGGTTTACATTACTCCTGACTTAAAGTTTTTGACTCCTAGTTTTTTTGATGTAAATGAAGTAATGTCTTATGAAGTTCCTGCGCCTGTGCCTGTCGAGGCTGCAAAATCAGACAAGCCTGAAGCAGAGCTATATATTTTCTCTTATTGCCCTGCCGGTTCAGTCGCATTAGCTTCTTTTGCAAAAGCAGCAGATGTGTTAAAGGATTCTGCTGACGTAAAAGTGAAGTTCTTCAGCAATATGCATGGAGAACATGAGCTTCAGCAAAACATGATTCAGGAGTGCATTCAGGTTGTTGATGCAGGCAAATATTGGGATTATGCCCAAAAGTTTGTTTCAGACATTTACCCGAATTGCGGCAGTTCAAAAAGCGTTGACTGCGACAAAAACGAATCAATAAAACTGATGGATTCCTTGGGAATTGATTCAAACAGCGTGTGGGATTGCGTTGAAACACAAGGCCCTGCATTATACCAATCAGACACTGAAGATGCAGTTAGCCTGCAACTGCAGTATTCTCCGTCAGTTGTTGTTAACGGAACATACTTCGGCAATGCTGACAGGTCAGCTGAAGGATTGAAGGCTCTTGTTTGCAGTGCATTCAATGAGGCTCCAGAAGAATGCGAAGCTACTTTAAGCAATAATGTTGCACCAAGTGGTTCATGCAGTTAATTTTGGGAAACTATTTTCCCTTCTTTTTCTTTTTTTAATTTATTTTTTTTATTTCCTTTAATTTAGTTTCTGTTCCTGTTTTTATGGCTGTTTTAGCGGTTAATGTGTTGTCCTGATTTATTGTCCGCTTTAGATATTTTCATGGTATCACTCTTTAAACTTTTCTTGGTAGGCTTGGGCTGGTGTGCGTAATGAGCCGTTGTTGAGGCTCATGTGTGGGCGTTTGTTGTTGTAGTTGATTGCTTTTTGTGTGCTGCCAAAATGTTTTTTGAGTTGTTTTAGTGTGAGAAACCAACGCTCGAGTTTGCCATTGGTTTGTGGATGATGAATGCGGGCTTTAATGTGTTCTATGCCGAGTTCACTTAATTTTTTTTGAAAAATATTGTGTTCTGGTTCAGCACAGCTTTCTTTGATTACTGATGCGAAGTGTGAACCGTTATCGGATAATAATTGTTTTGGTGTTCCATATTTGTTGACTGCTTTTTCCAAGACTGATGCTGCATTTTCTTCTGTTGCATTGTCAAACTCACCATAACCGACAATCAAGCGGGATGCATCGTCTAACAGCCCTAAAACGTTTTTTCCGTCAAACTCACTGTAGTCAATATGCCATAAACTGTTAGAGTGTTCTCGTTCATAGCGAATCCATTTCCTGCGTTTTTGCTTCTTTGGTTCGTCTTTTGCAATGCAATACTGTTTTAGGATTTTGTGTATGTGGTTGTGTGGAATATGGATTTCAATTTTAGCTGCAACAATTTTGTTTGCAGGAGTTTCAGGAATTGTTTATTTAAAAGGAAATTGGTTAAAGAAAAAAAATTAAGGAATTAAGTTTGATTACTTTTAATGCTTAATAAATGCTGATTCACAGTACATTTCCAAACTTTTATATTATCCTAAATTAGTGCATTTATTCATTTGAGGGTTTCTGCCAGTAGGGCATTCAATGTTTGTATCAGGAAGCTTTGCTTTTAATGCCTCGCATTCTTCAACAGGAATCTGATAATTATAAAACAAGCCAAGTGATTTCAAGTTAGTCATGTTTTCAAAAGGAGTTACATCCGTAAAGCAGGTTGCATACAATGAAACAGATTTTAGGTTTTCCAATCCGCTTAAAGGAGAAACATCAGTTACTTTAGTTAAATTTAAATTAATTTTTTGAAGATTTTTCAGGTTTCTTAAAGGAGTTAAATCAGAAATTTCTGAACCAATCGCATCAATCTTTTCCAGTTTCGTTAAATTTTCCAAAGCAGTTATGTCTGAAACATCAGTATTGATTAAAATCAATACCCTTAAATTTGTTAAACTGCTTAAAGCAGAAATATCTGTAATTTCAGAAAAAGGATGCGTTTCGCCCAATCTATTTCCATAAGGCTCTAAATTAAAGTAAGTTATGCAAGTTAAATCGCTTATTTCCTGCAAAGCAGAATCTCCTTTTTCTTTCACTGCCTCAATCAATTTATTTCTGCTGTTAAAATCAAGTTCAATGAATTTCTCATAACCTGCTGCCCCATTTTCGTTGCCTTCCCTTGTTGAATACTCTGAATTAGAACAAAGAATAATTTCATCAGAAGCGCCGTCATCAGAAAAGCCATCATCAAAAAAATTGCTTCCGTTATTGGTAGATTCATTGCCTGCATTCACTTCACTGCCTTCAGTGCATCCGAACAAAAGCAAGACAACCGCCAAAAATAATAAAATTTCTAAAAATAATAATCTCCGAGCCATAAGAAACCAATAAATTCTTTCTATTATTTAATTTTTTGGTTAAAGGAAAAGAAGTGAACCAAAGAGCATAGAAGCCATTATTTAGTAAAAAAAAACCAAAAAAAAAGCTTAATATAGAAGTTATTATTTAATTTAAGTTAATGCTTAAAAGAAAATATCTGATTGTTGCAATGTGCTTTTTTGCTTTATTGTTAATGGCGGCAATCGGCGCATTGGTTTTCACTTTTTTGCAGCCGGCATCTTCCGGAATTGAATGCAGTGACACCATTATTCCTAATGCGGAAAATTACATCGAAGTGCCGAAAACAATCCCTTCAAAGCTGTTGCAGATTAATTCAATGGAATTAATTGTTCTTGCAGATGCAGGCGAATTTGAAGAAATTAAAGGAATTCTTTCAAAAACAATGGAAATTGAAATTGAGTATGTTTCCCCCGAAAACTTTGATTCAAAGAAAAACAATTCATTGATTTTAATTGTTTTTGGATTTGACAGCAGTGAAACATTAAAGGAAATAGTGAAAGGAATCCTTTCAGAAGAAGAGCTTGCATTAGCTGAAAAATCAATTAAGCCTTTTTCATTAATAAAAGAAAACTCTTTCATGGAAAACCAGCAGATTGCACTGTATTTAGGAAAAGATTCAAGTGAGGCACTGGAAATACTGGAAAAAAGCTTTAATCCAATGACAAAAGAAGAGCTTGAAAAAAAAGTAATTGCTGTTGGCGGGGCAAAACAGCATTTTGAAGAGGAAATGAACACAGAAAAAAAAGACACAAGCCCTCTTCAAAGCATTATCGGTTTCTTTTCATTAGGGACAATTTCATTTGATTTTGAAGAGGATATAACAGAACTAAGCGATGAAATGATTGAATGGTATCAGGACAATTACGGTGACATAGATGAAGAATACCCAAGCTATATATGGGATACAGTTAACTGCATTATTGTTGCCATGGGAGGAGAGCCATGCGATGCCCAGAATGCAGTATACGTTGTCGGGCTTATCGGGGACAGCGAAGGAATTTATCCAATAGATTACGGGGACAGAATTCCTGAAGAAAAAGTATTAATGAAACAGTATCTTGGATTACTGCTCCCGTTCATTGACTGGGGCCATACAACCGAAGAAGAAATAGTGGAAATGTCTGGATTGCTGGACATTGATTTCAGTGATACTTCAAAAGAAGGGCAGGAATTAATCAAAGGAAATTTTCCCAACTGCTATACTTACAAATTAATGCATGCCTGGATTATGAGGCCAACGCATGGGACAAGCCAGTATGAATACTTTCATCCGGAGTTAATTGAAATAATTCTTCCAAGATGCTATATTCCTGAACAGGCAATTTATTTCAACATAGTATATGAGGTAGAGTATGCGGCATACTACAAAATATGGGGAATAACAAACATGGGCCCCTATATCCTTGATGACTGGTACAAGTATAATTCAACATTTCTTTTTACTAAGCCAAATATTTTTCCAAAACAAATAACTGATGAAACAAACACCGCATGGCTTCTGACTTCAATTCAATTAAAATTAATGCAGAAACATTTCCTGCAAGAAAACGGGTATTTATGGCCTTCAGAAAATTCAAGCTACTGGGAAAAAACTCAAACAACCGGAATTGAATGGCCTGAAATCACTTCATTAAATGACATTAATGAAAGCACGACATCTTTTTTTCAGGTGACAAGGGCTACAAGAATCAATACAAATTACACGCCATGGCATAAAATAAAGCTTGAAAACAAAGAAGCATGGAAATATGGCAGCGATTATGCTGAAAAAGAATTTGTGGAAAAATACCTTTTAACTGAACAAAACTTTTTTGTTGAAAGGGCGGGATGGATTGAAGTCACTGCGCCTTCATTCAGCTTGTCAGATGACCCATTCAAGGAATGGTATGTGAACGGAGCAAAGGCAGTGAGTTCCGATGACATTATTTTATTTGGTGATGCTGAGCCAAGAAAAATAAAAATCCAGATGAATAGTCCCAAAACAATTGAGGCAAAATTCAGACCAGATTTTTCAATTGAAGTACCTTCAAATATTTATATTACACAAGGTGAAACAAAATACTTTGACTTAAATATTTCATCAATAATCGGAACACAAAAAGATGTTATAATAGAGGTGCTTCAGAATGATTCGAATTTATTAATTGAATTAGATAAAACTGGGTTTACAGGAATTAATGCAAACAGCAAACTAACTTCAAAATTAAATATTACAGTTCCTTATTCTGCTCCGCCAAAAACTTATGAATTAAAAGTAAAGGTTTCAATCGGGAACACAGTTGAAGAAAAAACAATTACTGCATATGTTAAATTAAAGGACTGGGGATTTTATTTCAATGCAGTTAATGCATTAAAATTAATTAATGCAGGACAAAGCGCTTCATATGATGTTGAAATTCAGTCAATAGATGGATTCAATCTGCCAATTAATTTTTTAGTTGAAAACCTGCCTTCAGGCGCAAATTATTCCTTAAGCGAAAACCCATGCATTCCAACAGCTAATGGAATAAAAACAATCCATTTAACAATAACCACTTCTTCTTCAACTCCAATGGGTTCATATCATCCAAAAATAATTGCAAGCACGGAATGGAGAAGAAAGTTTTCAAATGCAGTATCAACCACTTTTGTCACTTTAAATGTTACAAGAAGCACTGCAGCAGGAGAAGATTTTACCATAACACTGAATCCAACAACAGTCAGTGTAAACCCTGGAGGAACAGGAATAATTAATGTAACCCTTACCCCTTCTTCTGGATTCAATTCACTTGTAACATTATCAACTGATAATTTGCCTGAAAATGCAGGAGCAGCATTTAATCCAGCAAATTCAGTTGTGCTTCAAAACAATACTCCCGTAACAATTACAATAAATATTACCACCAGCGGAACAACTCCTTTAGGAACATATAATTTTTCAGTTAATGCAATCGGAGGAAACAGCTCGCATGCAAAAATAGGGAGCATAACAATCAGGTGAAAAAAATGAAGGCAGGAAGCAATAACTAGGTGAATAAAATGAAAAAAAAATTATTGATTTTGATTTTTTTAATGGTTTTATTTATTTCAAGCAATGTTGTTGCTTCAAATTGCGGATGGTTTAAAACAGCAGGATTTGGGAATGCAGACAGGATTCTTTGTTTGCTGAAAACAAATACCGGGACATTGCTTGCAGGTACAGGACCATATGGAGCAATACTGAAATCAGCAGATAATGGAAACAACTGGCAGAGTTATTCAAGCATTTCAAATACTGAAAAAGTGAATTCGCTGATTCAGACAAGCGATGGCTCAATTCTGGCTGGAACTGAATCAAAAGGAATATTTAAATCAAGTGATGGAAGTTCATGGGCTCAGTCAGGTTTAACAGGAATAAGTGTTTTTGATTTTTTTAAAAACGGAAATGAAATTTATGCTTTGGCAGGATTAAGTGTATTCAAATCAAGTGATAATGGAAACTCTTGGGCAAACCTGGGAAATATATGGGTTACTTCAATGAGTGTAAATAATATTAATGCAATTATTGTAAGCAATGGAATTATTTTTGTTGCCGGAAGCGCGACGGATTATGTTGATTTAACACAAAAAGGATATGTGTTCAGTTCAAGCGATAACGGAGCCACCTGGACTGCGCATTATTTAAGCGGAAGCAGAAAAACAAGGAGCATGCTTCTTGCAAGTGATGGAAAAATTTATGCAGGAACTGAACCAAATGGAAGTGTATTTGTTTCAGGAGATAATGGCGCTAATTGGAATGGAATTAGTTTAAGCGGAGCAGAAGGAATTTATTCTCTTTTTCAAGCAAGTGATTCAGTAATTTATGCAGGCACAATGTGGAATGCAGAAATATTTAAATCAAATAATTCTGGTCAAAGCTGGGAAAGCATGGGATTATTGCCTGAAGCAATAAATGTTTATTCATTAAACCAGGCAAATGATGGGCAAATAATTGCTGTTACAAGGCCGGAATCAGATATATTCAAATTCAATTGCATTAATTCTGCTCCAATAGCTGATGCAGGAAATGACTTGGATGTTGAGCCTGATTCAAATGTTTCATTGGATGGAAGCAATTCAGTTGACCCTGAAGGCGATGCAATAAGATATTTCTGGACGCAAATAAGCGGAAGCACCTTGAATTTAAGGGGAGCCAATACTTCTGCTCCAAACTTTACTGCAGGACAAGCAAATGAAATTTATGTTTTTCAATTGATTGTAAAAGATGATTCTTCTGCTGAATCTGATCCAGCAGAAGTCAGCGTCACTGTTAAAGGCTCATGCAATGAAGGCGAAACAGAGGAATGCATGGATTCTGAGGGATGCGAAGGAACAAGGGAATGCAGGGAAGGAATATGGGAATCCTGCATTAAAAATATTGGAGTGTGCTCTGCTGGCGAAAAAATCCCTTGCTTTCCTAAAATAAACAGAAAAGAATGCACAGGAATTACAAGCTGGAGGGAATGCAATTCCTGCGGAACTGCTTTCAATGAATGCGATTCAAATGGCTTTGAATGCTGTTCAGGGGAAGAAATTCCATGCACAATAAATGGATGTGGCGGAGTAAGGTTATGTGAAAATGCGGTTTTAGGGGACTGCTTTAAAACTGATTTAAGCTGTAAAGAAAAAATTCCTTGTGAAAATAATGAAAAATGCAGGGACAACGAAGAATGCAGTGAAGGAAAATGCAAAGTAATTGAATGCGAAAAAGGAAAAATTCCTAAAGAACATGAATGCATTGAAGTAAGCAAAGAAGAAGAAATTCTTTATTACTTAGAAAAAGCTTTGGATGAAACTTCAAAAAATGATTTTGAGGAAGCAAAAAGGCTTTTAGGAAAAGCAAAAAAAATTGCTGAAGAAATGAATGACCAGAAATTAATTGATTTCATTAATAATGCAATCAATTCAGTGAACAGCGGAAAAAAAACTGAAGGAAGGGACTGGATTATTGAGGCAATAAACCATTTGCTGGGAAAAGAAAAAAAAGAACTGATTCCGATAATATTCATTCAAATAGGGCTTGCATTGCTTGCACTTATTTCATTGATTTTATTAATCATAACAATAGCATTTTTCATTTTGTCACAAAAAAAAGAAAAACAAAAAGCAGAACAAGAGAAAAAAAATAAAAAATAATTTACCAATAAAAAATAATTTACATTACTCTTCTAATCCAATAAAAGCAAAAAAAATAATTTATCCTGCTCCGCCGCCTCCACCGCCGCCCCCTCCTCCGCCTCCACCGCCAAATCCGCCTGAACCAGAAGAAGCAGTTGCTGTGGAAAAAGCTGAAGAAAAAGAGGAAAAACTTGAACTAAAAGCTGCGGCATTAAATGCAGCAGAACCAATAAAAATTGAGGAATTATATTCACCATGATAATTCTTGAATACTTCACCCATTGCTTTCTGAACTTTATCAGCAACACCTAAAGGAATTGCATAAACAAGATACTGTTCCCATAAAGGAAGCATATGAGGAGGCACTTCCTTTAAATTGCTAAAATCATCAAGAAATTTCTTTAAATTCATCCATTTAGCATAATGCAATGCACCTTTTTTTGAGCGGTTAGGCAATGCATCAGGAAATAATGCAACCAAATAAACTGCTCCAATTAGGATAATAAAAAATACCCATGAAGCAAATAAAAATGCAAGAATTGAAATAACTGCAGTTCCAATAATGTATTGAATTATTCCATTTGATTTAGAAAATAATTCCTGTTCTTCTGCTTGTTTTTTTACTGCATCCTGCCAGCCCTTAAAAAACTTTTGCATTTCAGATTTTTTATTCAATAAATAGCTTTTTAACTCCGATAAAAGAATTTCATTCGGAGTATTATCCTCCTTGAATTTCGTTAAAATAAATCCTTCAAATTTTCCTTTTGCTGCATCCTTAATCAATTCAAAAAGCAGTTTTTCACTTTCAGGCAATCCTTCTGCAGAAGAATCAATTATATGAATTTTAAATTCAGATGAAGACCAAAAATTTCCTTCTTTTATTTGCTCTAATTTAAGTTTTCCTTTTAAACATAAATGCATTAATTCCGCACTTAACTGATTTAAATCAGGCTTTTTCGTCCATTGCTTCATTAAAGCATTAACCACTGCAGGACTGTAATCATATGGAATTTCACGTTCATAAATTGCATTGTAATCAATTTCATGCTCTCTTCCAAACAAAAACCAGATAAAAACAAAAACAAGAATCTGCAAAAACATTAATGCAACAGCAATAAAGTTTTGCGTTAACAAAAAAGAAACCATTGAACCAAGAAAAATAACAACAAAACATACTGCTAAAGGAATCCTAAAAATCAATTTATTTGAATTAATGGATAAAAAAATCAATGAAAAACTTGAAAAAAACAAAACAATAACAAAAAACGAAAACAAGCCCAGAATAGAATTATCATTTTCTTCTGATTCAAAATAATTTTCTTCTTCCTGAATTATTTTCTGCAAACCTACTCCGCTTTTCTGGATTGCATTTTCTTTTGATGAAAGCATTGAAACAGGGAATGCAGTGTGGATTTCAACAAATTGATTGCTTGGAATATTGAATACTTGAAATAAAATTTTTTTGTTTTCTTCAATTAACCCTAATTTTCCATTGATTTCAGGATGCCCCCAAATATAAACTGAATTGGAATCAGTTACAATTGAAGGCAATTCAATCCATCCATATAATTCACTTAAAGGATAATCCCATCCTTTGCCCCATACTTTCCAGTTTAATTCGGCGACATCAGAATAAGCAGTAATTGCATTGATTAAATTATATTTGATTGTGAAAGTTCTTTTTTCATTTTCAGCTGAATAAAACCATTTAATCCTTGAATTGTTCCCGTAATTGCTTAATTCAAACCTTAAAGGAGTTTCATTTTCAAAAACCTGAATATTGCTTATTCTCCATTCGCCTTTAGGAATATCCCTGTAAGCAAAAGAAAAACCCCCGTTGAAATTAAAAGAAATTTTTTCTTCAACATTAATTGAGGAATCAGGATTGATTTTCATGTAAATTTCGGCTTTTGGAAGAGAATAAGATTTAGCCAAAGCAGGAGTTAAGAATAAAATAAAAAAAAATAAGATTAATAAAAACTTGAAACTCTTTTGATTCATATTAAACAAAATTAATAAATACAAGGTTTAATTTAATTCTTGTGGTTTAATTTATGGTTGAAATGAGGCTAAAAAGCAGAGCAATATTCATCGCTTTCATTTTATTTTTCTCAATTTCATGCTTTGCTGTTTCATATGAAGAATTACCAAAAGCAATTGAAGTAATTGGCGTAGTACAAAGCAATGGAGAAGTTTTATGCACTGCAAAAATTCATGAACATGCTACTTTGAAATATTTAGAACAAAAAACCTTTGAGGACTATTATTATTTGACTTTATTTGATGCAAAAGGAAATGGATTTATAACATATGAATTTCCTGTTATGCTAGAGGAATTCAGAGAAGGAAAATGGATTGAATTAGAGCATTATCCGTTTCACTTAATTATTCCATTTGAAGAAAATGTTTTTGACATAAAAATCGCAGGATATGATGAAAAATTAAAATGCATTATTGTTCGTTCACCTAATGCTCCAAAAATTGAAATTAAAACCCCTTCCAGCGGAGGAACTTGGGAAGAAGTTCAAAAAATTGAATGGGAAATGAGCGATGAAGATAAAGACTGGCTTTTAGTTGATGTTTATTGGGCAGACAATACTGGTTTGGGATGGGAACTACTTGAAAAAGAAGTTGACGGCACTGAACTGAATTTAATTAATCCAGTGCAAGCAACAAGAATTAAAGTTGTTGCAAATGACGGATTTAATTCAACTGAAAGCATAGTGGAAAGTTCAAAAGCAGAAGGAAATATTAATTCAGAAATTGAATTTGAAGAAAAAAAAGAATTTCATATGACTAATCAAGATGATGTAATTGATTTAAGTAAATTCATTTACGGCCCAATAGGGAAACCTGATGGAAATGGAGGAGATCCTCCTCCAATTGATTTAATGGAAATAATTTTTTGGGTTGTTGGATTAATTGTTTTAATTGGAGTGATTGCATTAATTGGAGGACTAGGTTATTTAAGAAAAGGAAAAACTAAAAAAGAAATCCAAAAAACTGAAACAAAAGAAAAAGCAAAAAAAGTTGAAGTGAAAAAAGAAATCCAAAAAAAAGAAGTTAAAGAAAAAATTACTGAAATTAAAAAAGAAAAAACAATTGAACCGGAAAAAGAAATCCAGAAAGCTCATTCACAAAAAGATTACAGTGATGCAATGAAGGTTTTAAGAAAAAGATTTGCTGAAGGAAAAATTTCAAAGCAGGAATTCAATGAAAGAAAAAAGGAGCTGGAAATATGAATCAAAAAATAATTATTTTGTTTTTTTTACTTTTAATTTCATTCAGTGTATTTGCTTTTGAACCCTGTGTTAAAACAGAAAACGGGCAAACATATACTGTAGGAAGAGCAGGAATGAGGGATGCTTATGATCATACTGAATTCTGCTTTGAAGACGTGATTTATGCGTTTCCTTTTGACTGGGTTGAAGAAGATGAATTAGAGCCATTGGCTTTCTGCGAGGAAAGATGCGAAGCAGAAAATCTTGAAGAACAATTAACTGTTTTAGACCAGTATTATGCCAATGCAATGAATTCAGATAAAAGCGGTGACTGCGATATTGGAGAAATAAACACTAAATATTATTCTTTAGGGAATGGATGTGCTGATG
The DNA here is from genome assembly GCA_043817715.1 of Candidatus Iainarchaeum sp. GTDB lineage: Archaea > Iainarchaeota > Iainarchaeia > Iainarchaeales > JAFGBZ01 > JAFGBZ01. The sequence goes on from JBDRGO010000071.1 coordinate 14,576, forward strand.
CCCTTTTTGTTTTTTATACTGAACCAGGTAAATGCATGAAATTTTTAGGAGACAAATGTCATATCAAAGAAGGAAGCAACATGGATTTTGATTATTATGGATCAAATTATGTTACTGATGATTATGGACGAGATATTGCTTATCATACTTGGGATGAACAAATAATTGATATTACAACACAAGCAACACAAGCAAGGATGGATTGTGATAATGACAGAGAATGTGAAGAAGAAATTGAAAGAAATTTTTGGAATTATTATTGGGGAATTACCCCGGGTTTTTTACAGCAGGCTTATCCAAGAAAAAGAGCTTTTATTGAGGAATCAAAAACGCATTGTGTTACAGCATGCATGAGTAAATTAATTAAAAGTGACATGGCTATTGTTTCAAGCAAAACACAAGTAATTGCTGATGGAGAGGATTTCATTGAATTTGAAGTACAAGTAAGCAGAGAAGGCGAACCAGTCAACGGAGAAGCAATAACTGTTTTTGTTGGAGCAAATGACACTGAATTAAATGAATTCATTGGTGAAACACAGCCAACAGAAGGAGTTTTATCAAACGGAGTGTTTAGTTCAAGATTTAAACCAAATGATTTAAGGCAGGTTTCAAGTGAAAAAATCACTGGTGAACCAATTACTGCAAGCATTTATGCATGGAATGAAGCAACAAATGAAAGCACCAGTACTGAAATTCAAATTCTTCCTCCAGCAGAAACAAAAATAATTTTTATGGAACCAATCCAAGCCTTTAAGGGAAATCCATTGGTTGCAGGAAAACAAATGGTTGTAATGATTGGAATTAAAGCAATTGACCCTGCATTTTATCAGAACCCTAATGCAGATATTTTTTTAGATTTTGAAATTATTGGAGATGAATTTGATCCAAGAAAAGAATTCAAAAGAATTGATGTAAAAAAATATGTTGGAGAATCAGGAAGCGGGTTAACAACACTTGAAGCAGAAAAAGCAACAGGAGATGACACAGATAATTATTTATATTTCTTTGAATACTTCAAGGTTCATGAAGGCGGAGCAATTGATTACGATCCAAATGAAAACAAGAAATGGGTTTTTTATAGTTTTTATGTTGATGGAAAAAACACTAAATTAAACGGAGCATATACCTTAAAGACAAGACTTTATTTAGAGAAAAAAAATCCTGCAGCAGGAGAAGAAACAATAATTGAAGTGGATTCAAAAGAAAAAAGTTATCCTGTTTTTGCTTCTCCGCAGTTCACTATTGCATTAATGCCTGTTGGATTAGGTTATTGGAATGATGATTTTTGTGAATATTGTGTAAGTGAAAAAGGAATTTCAGAACTTGAACAAGATTCAATACCTTACAGTAAAAGATTTAATAAAAATGAAATAACACAATATAAATTCACTTGCAAAAAAGAAGATTTTTTCAAGAATTCATTTAATGGATTAGTGGATTTGCAAAAAATTAATGCTGTTTTAACAAAAGATAATTCAAAGAAAAGAAAATTCTGCAAACAAGAATTTGAAAAGCTTTTCACTCAAAAGGAATTACAGCAGCTTGCAGGGCAACCACCAATCGCAGTAAGTGGCGGAGGAACATGGAAAGAGCAATATGAAAGCATGGCAATTGATAGTGTAAAATATTTTACTGCAGTAATGCCTGTAGCTGAAGAAGAATTAGGTTTTATGATTTATAGAAGCCCTTATCAAAATGTTAATCCTAAAACAGTTTGGCCAACAAGTCTCTTAATACAAATGTATGGAAATGGTCTTTCATATGGAACTGTTTGGTATGATTTTTCAAAAACAAGAAGAACTTTAATGCATTCAGCAAATGAATTAGTTCAAGGAATAGTTGATAATTTCAGCGATGCATATGTTAAATTATTCAGTCCAGAAAAAGTGCATCCAAAAACTCATCATGTTAAAAGACTGGCTTTATTTTCTCCAAGCAATCCAAAGACAAGTAATTTTTATCTTCCGCAGGAAGGAGTAATGAATGCATTAGTTAATCCAGGAGCAGTAATAGTAAATGTTCCAGTTGCAGGAGAAGCAGTAATGACTCATGAAATACTGCATACTTACTGCGCAATAGATGAATATTATACACAAGAATTCTTTGACAAAGCAATAGGGGCAAGACCAATAAATAAAACTCTCGGGAATATTATAACCGGAAGACAGGATGTAAGTGTTTTCTTTGTTTGCCCTGAAGGAGAAGACAGAATTAATTCAAGAAGCAGTGATGGAAAAGAATCACAAATAACTTCAGGTTTCTGGGTTCAAAGAAAGGAATTTAGAGGAACTTCAAAGGATCCGAATTACTCAATTATGGGAGATCATTTAGATGATGAAAGATGGATTACTCAAGAACTTTATTATGGCGTAGGAAATAAAATTGGAACTTTTCCAGATGAATTTGATTCAACAACAATGATTGGAGACATGCCTGGATTCATTAATTTCCCTGATGACGGAGCATGAAAACCCATCATGGTATTATTTGATTATAAAATGATATTGCTTTTTAAATATTTTGAATTATTATTTTTTTATGTTAGTTCGATGGAGTTTGCATGCTAAGCATAGGTTTGCTGAAAGAGCTGCAAAATTAGGAATACCTTATGGTGAAATTGAATTAGAAATAAGGAAGCAAAAAGTGAAAATTAAGGAAGGGAAAAACAAATTTAAAACTATTTTCAAAATTGAGGACGGGTTATTAACTGCAGTTAAGATAGAAAAAAAAGATTTTATTCATGTTTTGACTTTATGGGAAGCAAATGAATTGGAGGCGAATTTATGGAAAAAGAAATAAAATGCCATTTATGTAATGGAAAAGCCATTTTAAAATTTGAGGAATTGAAACTAGATGAGGGAAAAATCATAATTAAAGATTCTCCTTTTTACGAATGTATCAAATGCAAAGAAAAATTCAGCACAAGTGAGCAAATGCAAGAATTAAGCAATCAAATTAATTCAAAATTTGTTTTTAAAAGACCTATAATTAATGCAGGTCGAAGTTTAGCAATTACTTTGCCTTCAGACTTAGTTAATTATTATGATTTAAAGAAAGGAGAAAAAATAAAATTAATCCCTGAAAATAGAAAAGAAATAAGAATTGCAGTTGAATGAATTTCGATTCAAAACCCTTAAATATCACTTTTTTCCTTTAATTCAACATGAATTCAAAAATAATTTTACTGGTTTTAATTACATTTAATTTAATTTTAAGCGGGTGTTTTTTGTCTCCTCCTGGTCCTGAACCAACTGAGTTACCTGAAGATTTTAAAGTAAGCTATGATTCAGGTGCAATGCATTTGGAATGGGGAAGCAGTGAATTCCATGCAGATGCAAGCGGGGAAGCCTATTTTTTGGATAAAATAGGAATGGACCTGGTTTTAAGATATGAATTTGAAGTAACAAAAGAAGAATTGCTGAAAATTTATAAAGTTGCAGTAGCAAATAATTTCTTTTTATTAATGGACCAAAGCGACCCTTCGATTATGGATGGCGGATGGGACAGAATAAGCATTACTGCGGATGGGCAAAGCAAAACAGTTAATATGCATAATGCATCTAATGACCAGTTCTCTGCAGTTGAAACAGCAATATATGAATTAATTTCATCAAAAGCACCACAAGCTTATGCATATAATACATTTGAAAACGCATGCCCTAAAAAAGAAATTGAATGCAGAGAACTGCAGGAACAAGGAAATGAATGTGAAGAAGATAACTGGGATTGTTTGGAATTATTTTATGCATGTGATGAATGGGAAATGTATTGTGAAGAAAGAGGATTAACATGGATGAAAGAAACTGATTTGAATCAAGAAACTGAAATTACTGCCGAATACTGCGATGAATTAGAAAACAGGGAAGAATGCATTGATTATTGTGCTGAAAATGATTGTTCGGAAGAATTATGTGATGCATTAATGTTTGAGGCAAGTGAATGCACTGAATGCAGTGCGGGCTGCTGTTCTTATTGCACTGAACTGGATTCATGCGAAATAACTTCAGGATGTGAAGTCATATGGGTTCATCCTTCAGGCGAAAGCTGGCAGTTTGGAGGGTGTGCAAATACAAATTTATGCGAAACAGATGCTGAATTATGTGAGTATATTTCCTATGCATATCAGGGTTATGCTTATCATGCATCAATTGAAGAAAATGAATCCGATGCAAATACTTACATGGAAATAAGTGAAATGTATCAGGAATTATACAACGAAGAATGCGGTGAAGAATAATGCAGGAAATAATTCAAATACTTGATTTACTTATATTATTAGTCGCATTGGGAATTGGAATTGTAATAATTTTAATAATAATTACGCTTCTTGGAGGAAAGAAAAAGGGAAAAAAAGAAGTAAAAACAGAGAAAGAAAGTGAAAAAAAAGAAGAAAAAGAAATTAAAAAAGAAACACCAAAAGAAGAAAAAACTGAAGAAAAAGAAACTCCAAAAATCGAAGTGAAAGAAAAAGTTCAGAAAATAAGAAAAGAAATTAAAGAAGAAGGAAAAGAACATGAAAGTTTAAGCAAACAAGAATTCAGTGATGCAATGAAGGTTTTAAGAAAAAGATTTGCTGAAGGAAAAATCTCAACCCAGGAATTCAAGGAAATGAAAAAAGAATTAGAAGGATAAAATTACAAAACAAGTTAGTGAATTAAATGCTTGAAAAAAATAAAAAGAAATTTTTAATTGCAATTGCAGTAATTTTGGTTTTAATTATTGGAGTTTTTGTTATTTATCAATTGCTTCCAATTGAACAAAAAATTAAAGGAAAATATGACGAAGAATTAAGAAACAGGCTGTTTTTAGGCCAGATTTACCACTGTGTTTCTGAACCAGAAATAATTAAGGTCCAACCAGATTATGTTACATTAAAAAAAGACCTTTTTTTCTTGGATACAAGATGCTATCTTCAAATGACTGGTTATTATGGGCCTCCGCCTGTTTTACCTAATTATTATGCATTTGAATCAAACGAATTAATTTTTTTTGAAGCATATAAATTAAATGAATATTTTAATGAATTGTTTTCTCCATTAGAAACAAAAGAACAAGCCCAAGAATTTATTACTCTTGACAGAAAAACAAAACTTCTTACATATGAAGAACTTGAAGAAGAATTGCCTGAGTGGGCTAATGGATTACAAGATTGCAATTTTGTAACTGAAATGCCTAATGTAAACAAAACTGTTTCAAAAACAATAAATGAATTCATTTATGAAGGATTTACTATTCAAAAAGTCGGAAGAACAGAAATTTACTATTCCAAATTTGAATTGACACCTTACGGAGAAATGATTGAAGTTGAAGATAAATTAATTGCTGATTGCGGGGAAGGAATAATTTATTGAAATTAATTTGCTTCCGGCACAGTTTCAAATGCCATCCTTGTAACAGCATCTTTCATTACATTAAACATTACATCCATTGGAACTGAACAGTCATTTTGGTTTTCAGGAGGCAAACCTAATTCAGAAACTGGAACCTCACATTCAATTTCTGCTGAAGAATATAAGTTCTCAAGAGCCGAAGGGGAATTAACAGGGATTTCTTCAAATTTAATCCTGACAATACATGTCCCTGAACCGCAATCTTTGATTGTCTGGCTTATCAGGCCGGCAAATTCACCGCTTTCTCTTCCAAAAAAATAAATTGCATGTTCTCCTTTTGCCCCTGCTTCCTTAAAGCATTGAATATCTGCTCCACAATTAATTAATCCAAAAGGAATAGGATATCTTTTTCCATTGAATTCATAGTATTCTGGCGGTCCAAAAACAAATGATATGGCTGCTGAGTCCTCACCAGAAATCGTTGCAATCACTGCAGTAGTTCCAAACAAACCAACTAAAGTAACACTTAAAACAGCAAGTGTTTTGAAAAGCAAACCTATTTCTAAAACCATAAAAAACCAAAAAAAACAAGGAATTACTTAAATAAAAACTTTTTCTTAAGAACAAAACAATTAAATAGAAAAAATTGGTTAATTATGCATTATAAACCAATTTTGTGATTAAATGAAAAAAATTTTGTTATTGATTATTTTAATTTCCATTCTTTCAATCAATGTTTTTGCTGATGGAGGTTATTTTCCTCCTGCGCCTCAGCTTCTTTCCATTCCAGAACAAAAAGCAGTTATTGCATGGGATGGCTCAAAAGAAATCCTTACTTTGTCTTCAAAAGTTTCAATGAATGAAATAACTGATGTTGCATGGATTGTGCCGGTAAAATCAAGCGCTCAGCCAAATGTTGAAGAAGGGGATATTCAAATATTTTATGATTTACAGGAATTATTTAATCCTCCAAAAATGAAGGCACCTTCTTTTGCATTAGGCGGAATGGGTGATGAAGCAGGGATTCAAGGGCTTGAAATTCTTGAAATAAAACAAGTTGATATTTATAATATAATTATTTTAAAAGCAACTAATGCAAACACTTTAGTTGAATGGTTAAATACTCAGAATTATTTTGTGCCTGAAACAGCAATTCCTTTACTGCAGGAATATGCTTCACAGGAAAATGTTTACTTCATTGCAAATAAAGTTAATTTAAGCAATAAATATAATTTAGATCCAACTGAACAAGATAAAGAATGCGCTAGAGTAATGAATCAAGAAATTGAAAATTATGATAATTATTATGAAGAAATTTATAGTGATTATAAATACAGTCAAGCAAATACAATTGAAGAAAGAATGTATTATTTATGGGAACAAGCAGAAGTTAAAAATGAAGAAGAATGTATTGAAGCGGATTTTTTTGCAGTGCAAGCATTAGTTGAATTAAATCAAGGAGTTGCAACTCCATTAAAAATAACTTTTTTTCCGGAAGAACCAATGTATCCATTAAAAATTTCTTCTTTAAATGAAGGAAGCACTGAAATAGAAGTATTTGTTTTTTCAAATACTCCAATGAAAGACAAAAATGAAATAATGAATGAATTCAAAATGACTGAAAATACAATTAATTTTGCAACACATTATGGGTTAAATCAAAAATATGTAACTTATTTGAAATACAATGGAGCATTAAATGCATTGAATAAGGACGCAGTGTTTGAAGAAACTACATATAATTCTGAATTAGATCCGCATGTTTATGATTTTGAAGATACAGAAGACGGCTACCTGATTTTAATTCTGCTTGAAATTTTTGTTTTCTTTATAATATTCATTATGGTTCCATTAATTGTTATTGCTGCAATAATTTACTTTGTTGTAAAATATTTGAAAAAGAAAAAAGGGAAAAAATAAAATGGGTAAAATACTTAAAATTACAGGATTAATAGTAATTCTTATTTTTTTATTTTCAGCTTTATTTGTTTTAGGGTTTGTAAAAGATTTTTTAATTAGTGTAGAATGTGAAACAGGAGATTGTACTACTGGAACACCTAATGGAAATGAAACAGGAAATGGTTTAGGTGATTTACTTGGAGGAATTGCAGGAGTTGTTTCAGGAGGCGGAACCACTGTGTTAGAAGCACAAACAATTGGAAAATATAATGTAACTATTCTAAATACAGATATTGCATGGATTGATAGTGATACAATTGCTTTTGAATCAGCTGGACAGGTATGGGCATATGATTTTGGTGGAACTCCAAAAATTTTAACTGAAACAACAAATGAATTTCGTGGTTGGGGACCAATGTATGCAGGAGGAAGCAATCCAATAATGGATCCATTAACCGGAAGAATTACTTATATTGGTTATAAAGACGGAGGCGGATGGTATAACGCTAATAAAATTCCTTACCGATATTATCTTGAAAGTGTTTCATTAAGTGGAACAGATTACAAGCATTTTACATCAATTGAAATTCCTGGAGAATCAAATTATGAAATGAGTGATTACAGAATTAGTCCTAATGGAACAATGCTTTTGATTAGTAATGGTTATTTGATTAATGATTTTGAAAAAGGAACTAATTATGATGCAGAAAAACTGGAAAACTTGGGTTTTTTTGGGGAATTTACTTATGACAGTTCAGGAATAATTTACAAAAACAACAATGGATTTTATTTATATGAAATCGGAACAAAAGAATCAGAAAAAATACTGGAAACCAAGTGCTACCGATGGAGTTATTGTGCAAAAGAAAATTTATTAGGTTGTGTAAAAGAGTCAGAAGGATTCAGCAAACCAATTTATGTTTATGATTTGAATTCAGGAAATGGAAGACAAATTGGAACAGATAATGCAACATCCCAAATTAGCTGGAGTCCTAATTGCGATAAATTTGTTTACCGAACTTATGATCATTCCAAAGTGGAATTAAAAATGATGAAAGTGAATTAAATGAAAAGAATAATTTTCTTGGTTTTAATTTTAAGTATTGCTTTAAGCGGGTGTTATGATGATCCAAGTAATGGACCATGCATTCCAGACGAAGACGTTTCTGATACTGGGCCAGAAAAAGCATGCACAATTGATAGTGATTGCTGGTGTGGGTCGTTTAATGGAGCATGCTTCATCGAAGGAAAAATTACAAGCGAATGCTGCTCTGAAGAAAATGGTGCAGAATGCCCAAAAGCAGGTTATTGTAGAATGTGTTATTATATGTGAGTGAATTGAAATGAATTTAAAAAAACGAATTTTGATTTTGATTGTTTTATTTTTATTTTTCGGAGGATGCATTTTTTTCCCTGACGATATGGGAGAAGATGATTTAGCTTATATGGTTGTTTTAGAAGATAATCTTTCAGAAGAATGTAAAGCATTAATTGAAAATCCTTGTGTCGCATTTGAATGCATGATTCAGGCCTGCTTTTGTGATGAAACTTATTTTGCGGGAACTGTTTTAAAAGAAAAATTTACAATTATTGAAAACGAAGAACAAGCATTACAATTAATGAATGATTATGCACAGGAAATTCTTGACAATCAAACAAGTGCAGGGGGATTATATGGAAAACTATATTTAATTGAACCTAAAAGAGCAGTGAAATTAAATAATGCATTTTACAATGTATTTGCTTTAGAGAACGGGAGTGAAAGCGTTTTCACTGTTGCAGTTGACGGAACAATAATGAAAACAACCTGTCAACCAGTAACAGTTGATCCTCCTGTGGAAGGATTTGAAGAACAAGTAATGCAAAGATATTACGAATATATTGAAGACGAAAATGAATACATGGAAGTACGTTGCTTTGATGAACCAGAATTAAGTGAAAGGAGTTTTAATTTTCTTAAAACAAAAACAAAAATATTTAGACTAGATATTGATTGTGATCAAGGAGAATGTTATGGGCCATGCGATTTAACAAATTTACTGTTTTATGAAGATGAAGAAGGAAATGCAGTTGAATTCACTAGTTTTGCAGCAAATTATGAAACTTTACTTGAGCCAATGAAATCACTTGATCAAGTAAGAGAATACAGTTATCTTAGATTACCAATACTAACCGCTGGCATTGATCCAGAAGAAGACTGCAATTATTTAACTGAAGTTCCTGATGTAAATGAAGTATATTATGAAACAGAAGAAGGATTTATTTATGAAGGATTTGAAATGACTATTGTTGAAATAAAAGAATTATTTTATTACAAGTATTTGATTTCAAGAAATGGAGAAATTACTTTAATTGAAAGAGAAAAAATTGCTGATTGCGGAGAAGGAATAATGTAAGGGGAAACTAGATTAAATTTATTGAAAGAATCGAAATAAAATAATTATTGGAGGAATTTAAATGAAAAAATTATTTATAGGACTTTTTTTGGCACTGGTTTTTAGTGGATGTATTGGCCCTGTTGAACCGACTTACTTTAAAGACACTTCAGCATTAATGACGCCTGAATGCAAGGAATTCAATAATGATGTCTGTGGAGCATTAAGGTGCATGGTTTCAGGTTGTTGGTGCAAATCACACCCAGATTTTCCTTTTGAAACATATATTGAAGTGAAATCAGAGCAGGATGCAATGAATGCAGTCAATGCATATATTGCGGAACTGGTTTTCGGAGGAACTGATTTGATTGGGGAGGCACTTAATAGGGAAGTGACTGAAGCACACAAGATGAACTCGGTTTTTTACATGGTAATAGTTGATGCAGAAGGAACAGATGAAGAATACATTGTTGCGGCTGATGGAACAGTAACTCAAATGATTTGCGGAGTGTAATAATTTGAAAAAAATTATTTTAATTTTAGGAATTTTTTTGTTTGCATAACCTTTTTCATTTTTCTTTATAAACTATGCATTCTCCGCAAATCTGCAGGTGTCAAAGAAAAACGGAACATTAAATTTATGTGATAACTCTGAAACCTCTTTAATGTTTTCCATTGAAACAGGCTGGCCTCCGCCTGTGTTATTTGTTACAGTCATATAAACAACAGGGATTTTACTGGATTTTTTTCCAGCAATTCCTTTAATCTTTCAGCATCCATATTTCCCTTAAAACAAGATTTTGATTCAGGGTCTTTTAATTCAGGCGAAAACAAGTTCACTGCCTGAATTTTATTTGCTTCAATGTTTGCTTCAGTTGTGTCAAAATGCCCGTTGCTTGGGATAATTAATCCTTCACCCTGTTTGCCTAAAACAGAACACAATGCGTGCTCTGCTGACCGTCCCAGATGAAAAATAAATGCATTTGGTTTTCCTGATAAAGGGCCATTAAAAAATTCTTTTCCAAAAGTTTCCCTTATTTGATTCATTAAAATAAAATATCCCTTATTTGACCCATAAGCTTCATCACCTAAATGAAGTGCAGCCCACTGCTCATTAGTCATTGTTGTTGTTCCTGAATCAGATAAAAAATCGCATCCAGAAATTAACTCAGAAGGAAAATAAAAAACATTCAACCCCACTTTATCCATCATTTCGCTTCTTTCTTTGGCAGTACATGGTTTCTTTAATTCAATTGAATGATTAAAATAAGGCCGTGGCTGAACTGAAAGATTCTCTTGAGACGGAAATTTATTGATTAAATCAGTTAAATCCATAACCAAATATTTGAGTTAAAAGATTAAAAAACCTGCGGAAGCCCAAACCGATGCATTTAAATAGTTTAATGAATATATATTCATTATGTGTTTTGAATATTAATTCAAAACCGGAGGTGGTGTTATGCCGAGAGGAGATGCAACTGGTCCTAATGGAAGAGGCCCTTTAACCGGAAGAAAAATGGGTAAATGCAAAGGAGCAGAACGAAATTCAAGATGGTGAGTTAATGCCCAGGCCATGGAGTATGCGTTTTGTTGAATCATTGCCTGAAGTCAATTACTTTAAGCCTGCTGGAATTAGGCTTACTGAATTGGCTGAAGTCGTTCTTTCAGTTGAGGAATTTGAGGCATTAAGGCTGGCTGATTTGGATGAACTGGACCAATCGGATGCCTGTGAAAAAATGGGGGTCAGCCAGCCAACTTTTCATAGAATGCTTTTAAGTGCAAGAAAGAAAACGGCGGATGCTTTAGTGAATGGGAAAGCAATTAAAATCGAAGGCGGGAATTATGAAGTTGGAAGGCCGCGAGGATTAGGCAGAGGAAGAGGTTTTGGAAGAAGGAGAGGAATGGTTTAGAAATTGCTGAAAATGAATTCCATTTTTCTAATCCTTGTTTTCAATTCATCCACTTGTTCCTGCAATTTATAATAATTTCTCATTGGCTGGTTTGCATTTTTTTAGTCCCAGAATCTTCTATGTTTTGGTCTTAAGAAGTTTTCAACATCCCGTTCATAGTAGTCATAGCTTCTGTCTTTGTTTAATCCAACTTTTTGCTCGCGCACGAAATAATCAAATTCTTTCCATCTGTGTTTTCCGATTTTTTTAATTACTTCTTCTTTATTCATTCAATCGCTTTTTAGGTGACCACATTTTTGGTTTGTGTGGTCACCTTTTTAATTGTTTTTTTTAGTTCTTTGTATTCTTCTAAAATTAATTCAATTGTTGGCCTTAAGTCGTGTTCATCTTCGTATTTTTTGAGTGAATTATAATATTTTTTTGTTTTCTTTAAATCAATGTTTACTGGAGGTAATTTATGTTTTATTAGTATGTTGTTTAATAGTATTCTTCCTACTCTTCCGTTGCCGTCTTGGAATGGATGAATGTTTTCAAATTGGTTGTGTATAACGCTTGCCAGAATTATTGGAGGGTATTTGTTTTTGTGTTTTTTGTACCATTTAATTAATTCTTTTAGTAATTCATTTACTTTTTCTGATGGTGCGCCTTCATGAACTATTTCGCCTAGACGGTTTCTTACAACTACTTCAATCCCTTTTGGCCTTAGTTTTCCTGCATATGATTTAGAGTTTTTAAAAATTATTTTATGGATTTTTTTAATTAATTCAATTGAAATGTGCTCTTTTGTTTTTCTCATGAATTTGATTGCATCCATTACTCCGTAAGCTTCTGCAATGTCTTCTTTGCTTTTGAATTCAGGCCATTCATCTTTCTCAAGTATTTTTTTTACTTCTTTTTGATTTAATTCAGAGCCTTCAATTGCATTGGTGTTGTAAGTAAAGATTTCAGAGAATTTTTGCCAATCCTTTTCAGATAAATGAAACACTTTAAATGATTTTTTTTGAAGTGCTTTAATTTCTTGAATTTCTTCTTCAGTTAAAGCCTCTAATAAAGGGTCGTTGATTTTTTTGAAAACTTTTACTCTATGAAGAATTTGTGCTTCAGCAATTTCTTTTTTTCTTTCAAGCTCTTTTTTGCTTAAGTTTGCACCTAAATATCTGCGAATTTTATTTACTTTCTTTCCATGTCTGTAAGAATGAACTAAATAATATTTTTTCTTTTTTCCTAATTCTCTAATTTCAATAAACATACTAATATTATAGGTGGCTACATTTTTAAATATATTGTTTAAAAATGGCTACTCGCGGTGGACGAGATTCGAACTCGTGTAGCCCGAAGACTCCAGCTGGCTGTGTTTTATGCTTCTTGTTTGATTCTTTTCTGCGAAGCAGAAAAGCATTTTCTTTGCACCGGTGCTTTCTTTTTTTAAAAGAAAGCCCGTTCCAGGCTGGTGCGTTTGACCACTCCGCCACCACCGCAACTGTCACGCCCAGTTGGCATGCGAGAACGTTTCGCTTCGATCAACTGTTCGTGCTTACTTCGTTCGCTTTTCCTGCGAGGGAAAACCCAGGTTTTCCCTTACGTTAATCCTTTCCTTTGCGCTCTTCGAGCGCATTAATGGACACAATATTTTCCTTTATATTAACTTTTTTCCCTGCAACTTTTTGGGTTGCTTTGATAGGAAGGAAATTAACTTAGATTTATTTTAGTTCCTGAGTGTTTAAAAGGCTTTAGAAAATGAATTGTTTTTGGTTTGATTTAACTCACAATTCCCTTAATTTCTGGATTGCTTTTTCAGGGTTTCTTGCCTTGAATATGTAGTTTCCTGCCACTAGAACATCCGCCCCCATTAGTATCGCTCTTTTTCCGGTTTTGTCATTGATTCCTCCGTCAATGGAAATAATGATGTCCTGCCCCAGTTTATCTGCCTTTTCCCTTAATTCCTTCACTTTTTTAAGGGCTTCAGGATTGAATTTTTGCCCTCCGAACCCTGCATTAACGCTCATTATTAGTATTAAATCAGCTGAATTCAGGTAAGAAAATGCCTTTGAAACAGGAACATTATTATTTATACATAATCCTGCTGCGCATCCTTGTTTTTGAATCTCTTTAATTAATTTTTTTGGATTTTTGCTTGTTTCCGGATGAAATATTATGGAATCGCTTCCTGCTTCAATGAAATCCAATGCAAATTTGTCTGGGTTTGAAATCATTAAATGAGTGTCAAATAACAGTTTTGTATGGTCCCTGATTGATTTGATTACTGGCAGCCCGAATGAAATATTCGGGACATAATTGCCGTCCATTACATCCAAATGAAGCATTTCGCATTTTGTTTTTTCAAGCGTTTCAATCTCTTTTTTCAGGTTGAAGAAATCCGCACTTAACAGTGATGGTGCTATTATCGCCATAAATTCACCTTTCTGCATTAATTTACTCAAACGATATATTTAAATGAAGTGGAACCCCTTAATATAATTGAAATAAGCAAACAGTGAGGTGATATCGTGAAAAATGAACGATATTCTAATCATAGCTTAGAATGCTATGATGTATTAGAAGAATTTAAGGAAAAATAATTCTTCCTAATATTTTTTTTAAATATTTATTTTTCTTATTTTTTTTGTGTTTAGGGGAATTCTTTGCATGTTCTTTTTTTTTGAGAAATAATTTTTCTTATTTTTTTTGGATTTCTGTTAATTCTGCATTATTTGGGTTAAGCTTGCTTTTTTTATATTAGTTATTTCCTATTGCTTTTTTTTGAGTTAGGATTACTTTTTTATATTAGTTCTTGGCTATTACTTATTGTTTTGTATGGGTGTTTTATTGAAAAGAATTTTTTTTGCTTTGTTTTTTTCTTTTATTTTGTTTTCCGCATGCATTGACTTGACCGGTTTGGTTTATTCTCCGCAGTGCGGGGATGCAGTATGTGATGCATCAGAGCAGGAAACCTGTTATAGTGACTGTGAAATTCTTCCCTTGTATCAGTTTCTTGAGCAGGGAGATTCATTAATTAATCTTGCTGGAAGAAATGAATTTGAAGGGCAAAGGCTTTCTTTAAGGGTTGACGGCTTTAACTGGGTGGATGATACAACGCCTGAAGTTAAACTGGCTCTTTTGTCAAAAGGGCAAATAATTAAGTCTCAGTATTTCAGGGAAAATACAAGAATGCAGGAAATTTACCCAATAAAGGACGTAGTGTTTATTTCAGAAATTAACATCAATGATTACAGAAATTACAGGACTGTTGCATTTGAATTCATTAAATATTCAGGGGACTAATTTTTTTTTAATTCTTGCTCCCCATTAATAATGAAATTGCAATTCCTGTTACAAATGCAACCAATGCATCTGTTTGAAAGTACTGGATTGAAAGAATTGTTTCTAATGGAAATTCAGCCCAATAAATTGCTAAAATTCCTGAAAGAATTAATCCAAAAATTGAGGCAATAACTAAATGGCTTATTCCTTTCAGGTAACTGCGGTAAGTTGTTTTAATGAAAATCACTGCTCCAACCATGAATACAACAAGGAAAATCATTCCTGTTGTCGGGTTTGGTGCGGAAATTGTTTTACTGGAAAATACTCCAAATTGTGCAATAATTATATAGCTTAAAACCGCCAATAAGCTTCTGTCGTCTTTTATTGAATTATATAAATTCTGTGGAGTTAATGCTTGAGTTGTGTATGCTTGTGGTTGTTGTAATTGAGTCGGCGTGAATTCAGGGGCTTTATGCTCTTCTGGCTCTTTATAATCCTGCCTTTTTTTTGCATGGGCTTTAATTGACATTACTGCAGTTGCTACTGCTGCAATTGCAAAAGCCAAACCAATTAATCCGATTACTGCCAGTTGGATTGTCATATCTTGTGAAGAAATTTTTTCCCAGTAATTTGAAACAAAAAAATAAGCGCTTAAACCAACTACAATGAATAAAAAAAATCTTTTAATTAATCCGAATAAAAAAGCGGAAATTCCAAAAACAACAACCAATAAAATGATTGCGATTATTGCCAGAAGAATAATTGAAGTAGGGTCTCCTGCCAGGACATTATTCAGAAAATTCTGGGCATAATTAATAAAAAAATCAACATCCATTTGTGCTGTTAAATCCTCAAACATTGAATCACAAAGAAGTAATGGTTCAGGGATTTAAATACCTTTTGCAAGTCGGATTTCAGGTTTAAATGCATTTTCTGGACAAATTCTGGGTTTTAAATACATTTTGCATGGCAAGTTTATAGAGATTAAAATGAAGAAATTCATTTTATTGTGTTTTATTGCTTTATTGTTATTTAGTGGATCTTTGAGTTATAATCCAATTCTGTTTGGTAAAAGCAATACTGCAGCAATTGATTCGGAAATGTTTTTGAATAATCCTTATTTTCCTTACTTAGTCGGTCAGCATTTGGAATTGGATTTGCTTTTAATTAATGAAGGGGAACAGCAGTTAACTGATTATTATTTGTTTGTAGTTATTGATGATTTCAGGCATGAACCGCAAACTTATTTGGTCCAGCATTATGAAAATGTTTTAATTCCTGAAAATTACAATGAACAATTCACTATTTTGTCAGTTGACATTCCAGAGGATTCAAAAGCAGCAGAATATGCATTTTACTTTGTTTTAACTGATTCAGTGAATGATTTGGAATCAGAAAATCCTGAAATTCTTTCTTATTCAAATGCGTTTGCTTTAGTTGAAGAATACTGCAGAAGAATTGACGGAGACGGTGATGGATTTGCTGACGGTTACTGCACTTGGATGGCAAAAATTCCTGAAGGCTACCATCCGCACACTGCTTACTGCGAAGAAGGATTTTATTCCCAGTATTTGTGTTATATTCGTGAAGCAGTTCCAAAGCAAATGAATTGATTTTAAGCAGCAAATGAATTAAATTTAAATACTTAAAGTGCTTTATTTTTTCAAAGGTGAATTTAATGTCTAAAAATTTATTGATTGCAATTATTTTAATTCTTCTTGGTTTAGTGGTTTTATTTTTTGCAGTAATTTTTATTTCTGCTTTTTTTGCTTTCGGAATATTTAATCCCCCTAGTGCAGGCACATGCACGGGATTAGATAAATTAGCTTATTATGACCATTATTTTGATGGGCAAACATTCAGCATTGCTTTATTGAATGGAACAGGCTATGCTTTAGAAGAAGGGAATTATTCCGCCAGAATTGAAGGAACCGCAACAGACATGAGTATTTCAAAATCAGGAGGCTGGGAATTAGGTGAACAAAAAATCTTTTCCGATTCAGCCGAACTCACAAGCCCAGTGGAAATTTTAATTACTTACACTGTTCCTTTAGGAATAATCCATCAAGAAACCGCGGTTTGTTCATTCAGCAGAACTGATTTAATCTAATTCCTCATCGGCTGGTTTGCATTAAACTTTTTGTGTTATGATTTCTATTGTGTTTTTGTTTTTTGGAATTATGTTTACTTTTGTTCCTTGGTTTAGTCCATAGTATTCTGTTAAGTCGGATGGAAATGTTATTCCTAGGCTTCCGCCTGTTGAAATGATTTGTCTTTTGAATTTGAATGCTTCTTTTGCTCTTTTGGCACTTGCATCAACCATTTTTCCTGTTGCGAATTTTTCTCCGCATTTAATGCATTTGTATGCTGGTTCGTCTTTTAATACAATTAATCCATTAAATAATTTAGTTGTTACTTTTATTAGTTTTGCTTCTCCTTCGCATAAAGGGCAGTTCATTTTTGTTTTGAGAGCCATAAATTAACCTCCTTTTGGTTTGATTCCCATAAAGTAATAACAATAATTTTTTTTCTATCTTCAGCTTTTTGAACTGTAAAAAATTTTTTATTAACTGTTCCAATTGTTTCAAATTTTTTCTTTTTATATTTTTTATCAATTCCACGTGAAATTCTTACTTGTTGTTTTCTAATTATTTGTTCTAACTCAGTTCTTGAAAGTTCGTGAATCAATACTCTTTCAGTAAATCTTTCCCTCGCATGCTGAGTCCAAAAAACAGCCATTACAAAACCACTACAATAATTAACACAAAACATCTTTTAAGCCTTTTTATTTGTAGTGAAAAAGTAGAGATTCGCAGGAAGAGTGTATCTTACTTGAATTCAAGCGCACAACCAAGACTTCAGTTTAATATCTGAACTATTAAAGTACGAACTAATTAATAATTTTTGCGTTTAGTTGGGGGTGTTAAATTTTTTTGTATGTTCTGTCTTTTCTTTTGTCTATTTTGAGTATTTCTATTCTTTTTTGTTCCCAGTTTACTTCGTAAATTATTCTTATTTTTTGTATTCTTATTCTGTATTTGTTTTCTGAGTCGCTTATTTTGGCGGTGTTGAATTCGTTGACTGGAACAGGACTTGATTTTAATTTAAGAAATAAATCAAGTATTTTTAATTTTAGTTTTTTGTCTATTGGATTAATTTGTTTTTGGATTTTTTTGGAAGCAATTACTTCAAACAATTGCAATCACTTCGCTAAAACAGAAAAAAGTTCTTCTTCACTTAAATAATTTCCTTTTCTAATGTCTTCTCTGATTTTATTTAATTCATTCATTTCTCTTTTAGTTAATTTAATTTCAGGAATAGATAATTTGTTTTCAACTCTTGAAAGCCTTTTTTCAATAGTAGTTAGTTTGCTGTAAACGGCTTGAAGAGTAACGGTTTGAGACATTAAATCACCTAATAATATATTTATTTAAGTAATTAAAAATGTTTCCTCAAAAAACTGTTTCGAACCCTTTTTCTGAAAAGTTAGTTTTTCAAACCTTTTATTTGTTGAATAAATCAGTTTATGAAAATGAGAAGTACTGCGCGGGAATTTGGGTTCGGCGCAGAAGGTCGCAGGAAGAGAACGAACACATAACAGTTCTGATTAATGCAAGTGTTTCAGTTTAATTTCTATACTATTCTTGTTTTTTCCAGGTTATTTTTTCGTATTCTTTTTGTGTTATGGTTATTGTTTGGTTGCATGTTTGGTTTAGGTGGAATGATTTTGTTTTTGGGAATGATACATTAGTTATTTTTTTGCCAAAGTCTTGTGCTGCTTTTATTGCCGGAACAAAGTCTGCATCTCCTGAAACAATTATTCCTGTGTCGTATAAATTTGAGTATGCGTGTGTTACTATGTCTACTGCTAGTCTTACGTCAACGCCTTTTTCTGCGGGAGGGCCTTTTGGTCTTTTTTCTAGTCTTCCTAGTTTTACTTCAAATTTTGAAAGTTTTTCTAATGATGAAAAGAATTTCTGCTGTTTTTTGCATGCTTCAGGATTATCTTTTTGATTTAATGGGGCATTGTAATAATATACTTTAATTAATTTGTGTTCTCCTGTTAAGAATTCAGTGAATTTTTGAAAATCAATATTTGCTTTTTTAAAGTTTTTAATTAAGTCATGGTATAAGTTGCTTCCGTCAATGAAAATAATTATTTTTTCTTTTTTGATTTTCATTTTAATAACCAGAAAACAAAGGATTGTTTTCACAATCCTTTGGAGATAATAAACCTGTCATTGCCGAAGCAATAACAGGGAGATAATATAACTAAATATTATTCAAACATATTAATAAATTTACCTCAAAAAACTGCGTCAAACCCTTTTCTTGAA
>JBDRGO010000072.1:0-5832 GCA_043817715.1 Candidatus Iainarchaeum sp.
ACTCTGTATTCGGGTTTGATGAAAATAAAGTCATTCCTTCAACTGAACTTCCTTCCTCTTGGATTGCGGAGCGCCCTGAAAGAATTGAGCTGAAAAGCGATTTTCATGCCTTAAATGCCGAAGATGGGCTGAAAAAAATGAGGGGGCAAATGAAATGAATAATTCACAGAAACTTTTGATTGCTTCGTTTTTGTTTTTAGCAATCCTGACCTTTGTCGGCCCTTTTTATGGGGATTACTGCATTGCTGATGACTGCGTTTACGCTAGAGTGACAAAAATTCTTTCAGAGGATTTTGAATTCAATCCCTGGCTGGTGGAAGCGCCGATGTTTCCGACTTATTTCCTTGGATTTTTATTTTCATTATTTTTTGGCTTTAACCACATTATTTTACGGATTTCGACAATGCTTTTGTCCATTATTTTATTCATTTCACTTATTTATTTTTTCAAAAAAACTTCTCTTTCAAATGAAACAAGCATTCTTGCCTCGCTTTTGATTTCCTTTAATCCGTTTGTATTCAGTTTAAGCCATTCATTTATGGCTGATGTTCCGGGACTTTTATTTATTGTAATTTCAAGTTATTTTTTCCTTGACTGGTTCGATTCAAACAAAAAAACATCTTTTGTACTGGCATTAATTTTTTCTGTTTTAGGTATTTACACAAGAAACTTTGCAGTATTTGTTCCATTGGCTGCATTCTTTGCTTTATTAATTTCAAATGAAAGAAAAGAAAAAATCACTTCAATAATTGTTTTATTCTTGTTTCTTGCATTGAACGCGTTAATAGTGCTTTGGTTCAATTATGTATTAATCGGATTTGATTCTCATTTTCATGCCGCGGCCGCATTAAGCAATATTTCCCGCATTTACGGAATTCCAGTTTATTTAGGGTTTTCTTTTATTGGCGCAGCAATTCTTTTAATTGATTTTTTCAAGGAAAAAAAATCAATTTTGAAGCCGGCGTTACTTTCTTTATTTCTTTTGACCGGTGCATTAATTG
The DNA here is from genome assembly GCA_043817715.1 of Candidatus Iainarchaeum sp. GTDB lineage: Archaea > Iainarchaeota > Iainarchaeia > Iainarchaeales > JAFGBZ01 > JAFGBZ01. The sequence goes on from JBDRGO010000072.1 coordinate 1,002, forward strand.
CTTTTTTCTTTATTCCTCTGCATCCAATAATGCCTTATTATGGAAATATATTGCAGTCAAACGGATTAGGCTTTCTTTCCCTTGCGGGAGAAAAACCATTCATTCCCGAACTTTTTTGGACGATAATGACAGTTGTTTCAATTTTAAGCGCTTTTATTTTCCTCAATAAAATAATTTCAAAGCAAAACTTTTTAGAACTGGTTTCAAGAAACAAAAAAACTTCTTTCTTGTTTTTTTCTGCTGTTCTTTATTTCCTTTTAATGGTTTTTTTTAATTATTTCTTCGATCGTTTTATTGTTCTCATTTTGCCATTTGCTTTTGCATTGTTTTTGCTTAATATTTCAAATTCTCGATTAATTAAACCTGTGCTTTTAATTTCAATTCTTTTCTTTGCAGGATTCAGTTATTATGGAACAACGGATTACTTTTTAGCAAGAAACGCAGCCGACAAAGCAATACAGTCGCTTGAAATTGAGCGGATTGCATTCAATGAAATTAAGGCAAATCACGAATTCTGTGCGCAAAATTTTCCAAGAGAACTACATGAAGGGACAGCATGCATGGATGAAGGGCTTGCAACGTATTGGATTGTATTTTCATCATTATCCAATTGCAAAGAAAAAAATTCATTTGAAGAGAGCTTTTTTTTCATTAAAGAGAAAGCATTTGTTTTAACTGAATGTCACTGAAGCAAGAATTAAATTTCTTTTTTTATTGTTTTTGTTGTTTGTTTTTTTTTCTTTTTTTATATTTCTTTTTTTATTGTTTTTATTTTTAATGAAAACAGGTTCTTTAGGAAGCTCAGCACTTCTTTTGAGGTTAATTTTGATTCTCCCTCAATTCTGTCTATCAGAATAACTGGAAACTCTTCTATTCTGAATTTTTTTCTTTTTGATAAATAAAGCAGTTCCTGCAGGGCGGAGTATCCTTTTGATTTAATATTTTTGTAATCAATTTTTTCCAAAACTTTTCTTTTATAGCCCCTGTATCCTGTTGTTACATCTCTTGTTTTTAATCCTAAAACAATTCTTGCCAAAGAATTTGCAATCCTGCTTTTTAATTTCCTGTAAAAACCCCATCCGATTATTTTTCCGCCTTTAAAATATCTTGAACCAATAACCACATCCGCGCCTTCATTTATTTTTTCAAAAAATTTCGGAAGATCATTTGGGTCATGTGAAAGATCAGCATCCATTGTAAAAATCAGTTCGCAATCCAGATTCTCAATCGCATATTTCATTCCTGCAATTTGTGCGGTTCCAATTCCCATTTTTTTTGGTCTTTCAATTAGATGAATTAATTTATTTTTTCTCTTAAATTTATTAATTATTTCCCTTGTTCTGTCTTTGGAATTGTCATCGACAAAAATTACCTGAAAATCAATTTCATGTGAGTAAATTCCTTTAAGCAGTGGCTCAATATTGTCTTCTTCATTTAATGTAGGGACAATTATTGCGTTTTTTGTTTTTTTCATTCTGAAAGACCCTTCCAGGATAAACTTTAAAAAATGCTTTATATTAAGCATTGAAAGGTGCTTTTATTGGAAGAAAATGACTGGGATAATTATTGGGTCCGCCATGACAGAAAAAAATCATTCAGCGAGAATATTTTTACTTTAATGAGAAAAGTGGTTATTGCACCGGGTACAGCATACTTTTTTGACAAAATTTTTCCAAAAAAAGGCTCTTTCCTTGAAGCCGGATGCGGTTCAGGCGAATCAAGCATCAAAATTCGCTCTCATGAAAGAAAATTCATTGCATTGGATTATTCTGTTCTTGCGCTGGAAAGGGCAAAAAAACAGAATTTTTACCATAAATTCAAGAAAGGAGATGTAAGAAAACTCCCCTTCAAAGACAATTCTTTTGATGGAATATGGAGTGTCGGGGTATTGGAGCATTTTCCTGCAAATGAAGTCCCGCTACTTTTGAATGAATCATTCCGTGTTCTTAAAAAAGGAGGAAAAATTTTAATGCTTGTTCCCCCAAAACATTCTTCTTCAATTGTTTTTTTCAATATTTTGAATAAGTTCATTAAATTTCAGGTTCCTGATGAGCCATCACAGCCAAAAAGCAAAGAAGAAATAAAAAAATGGTTTGAAAAAGCCGGCTTTAAAAAAGTTTATGTATCTTTTCCATTCAGATTGCTTTGCATTTATTATGTAATTGCCGGAGAAAAATAATGAAAAAGGTGTTTCTTTTTTGAAAGGAAATCAAAAATACTTTTTGGCAATATTAATTCTTTCACTTTTATTCGCCTTGCCTGTTTTTTTTGAATTTGAAAAATCATTGTTTACCGGCGACAATGACATTTACTGGCCGGTTTCAAGATTCTTTATATTTGATTCATTTCATGAAACAGGCGAAATTCCTTTATGGAACCCAAATGTTTATGGGGGCATTCCGCTTTTAGCAAACCCGCAGTCAATAATGGTATTTCCTTTGTATTTTTTATTTGCCTTGCTGGATTTTGGCTTTGTGCTAAAAATTGCATTATTTTTCCTTGTATTTGTTTCCGGAATTTCAATGTTTTATTTTTTAAAAACTCTTGGATTAAAAAATGAATCTGCTTTGTTTGGTGCAATTGCCTACATGTTTTCGGGGAGAATAATGTCAAGCATTTGGGCAGGGCACATTGTTTTCTGGCCGCCTTTTGCTTTATTGCCGCTTGTTTTTGCTTTTTTTGAATTGGCGCTTAAAAATAGGTCTTTTCCTTATGCAATTTTTGCAGGCGTAATTCTTGCGTTAATGTTTCTCGGAGGCCACACACAGTTATTTCTTTATTTTTTAATGTTTTTTTCATTTTATGCTTTATTTAAAATAATTACAGAGGCAGAAAAGCAAAAAACAAAAAATTCCTTTTTTCCTTTTTCAATTTCATTCAATTCATTAATTTCTTCAGCGAAAAAAATCATTCCGTTTTTCTTTCTAATACTTTTAGTTTTTTCCGCGATTTCAATGATTCAAATAATTCCTTCTCTTGAATTTGCTTCTTTTTCTTCAAGAGAAGGGGGGCTTTCAGATGAATTCGCCAACTTTGCGGCATTCCCTCTGCAAAATTTTATTACTGTTTTGTTGCCTAATTTTTTTGGAAACTCAATCAACCACACTTTTTGGGGGAAAATTTATTATGATGAACTGAATTTTTTTCCCGGAATTATTGTCCTCATTTTTGCCTTATTTTCTTTTCTTTTTTTCAGAAACAATTTAGTAAAATTCTTTTCCTTAATTGTTTTGTTCTGTTTTATTTACGCATTTGGCTCAAAATTTTTCTTGTTTGATTTTTTTCGGTTGTTTCCGATATTTGAATTGTTTAGAGTTCCTTCAAGAATGCTTTTTGTGGCGGCTTTTTGTGTTCCAGTAATTGCTGCAATTGGCTTTAATGGATTTCTTAACCAAAAGCAGCTTTCTCAAAGCCAAAAAAATTATTTCAAATTAATTTTTGTTTTTTCAATTATTGCAGGAATACTGCTTATAATTTCAATTTTATTTAAAGAACAGATTTTTGAGTTAGGAAAAACAATTCTAATGCAAAAATATGCATTGCATTCCCCTGAAAAACAGCTTTATTATATTTCTCAGATTCCTGCAGTATTTAACTGGATTTTAAGGGATTTAAGCGCATTGTTTTTGGCTTCATTTTTTTCAGTTGCCGCAATATTTTTTTTCAGAAAACAATTATTTTCTAAAAAAACCCTTTCCTTTGTTTTAATCGCTGTTTGCTTTCTTGAATTATTTTCTTTTGGCTCAATTTTTATAAACGATTTGCGCACAGGGGAGATTTTCGAATCAAATAAAGCAATTGAATTCCTTGAATCGCAGGACTCTTATTTCAGAATTTTTGAGCATAAAATGTTTCCTTGGTACCATAAAACAGTGAGCGCGGGAATTCAATCTGCATTATCTTATGATCCTGCAATTTTCCGGAAATATGCCGATTTTCTTGGGTTAATCAACAACAAAAATGTTATTGATATTACTACAATTCAGCCAGGAGACATTAGTGATGAAAGTAATTTGAAAGTATTTGATTTATTGAATGTAAAATACATTGTTTCCGAGAAAAAGCTTGAATTGATTTCCTATCCCTTGGCTTACTATGATCGGAATTATTTCATTTATGAAAATCCTAATGTTTTGCCGAGGGCGTTTGTGGTAGGAAAATCAAAAGTTTTTTCTTCTGAAGAACAAGTTCTTGAAAATATTTTAAGCGATTCATTTAATCCAAGACAAGAGGTTTTGTTGTTTAATGCTTCGCAAATTAATTCCCTTCAATCTTTTAAAGAAGCAGAAATTACCCATTATTCGCCTCATAAAATAACTGTTTCAGTTGATGCTGAAGATGAATGCTTTCTTGTTTTATTGGAAAATAATTATCCTGGATGGAAGGCGTTTGAAAACGGAAAACAAATTGAATTGTTTACTGCAAATTATTTGTTCCGTGCAGTCAAACTTTCTCCCGGCAAACACGAACTTGATTTTCTGTTTCAATCAGAATCAATTTTTTTAGGGGGATTAATTTCAATCGCTTCACTGTTTTTAGTAATCCTTTTTTTATTAATTAATTTCAAAAACAGAAAAAAGTGATTAGCAGCGCCTATCATGCAAGATAGTCAAGTATATATAATCTTTGTTGTATGGCTTATTGTATGGCTTATACTAAAACAGATCAGTTTGAAAGAAAGCTGAAAATGGTTAAATCCGAAGTCCAAAATAAGAAGAATTTGGATAAAATTTTAGGTTGTTACCCCGAAATTTTTTGCAAATCCGTTTGTTTCAGTTATTTCCTCTTCAGTCAAATACCTGAAAATGTCAATGTCATGGATTGCCAGGTC
>JBDRGO010000073.1:0-13141 GCA_043817715.1 Candidatus Iainarchaeum sp.
ATACTCTCATCTGAAAAATGTCCTTCCTGCAATGGGCTATTCTGAACAGCAGATAAAGGACCTGGAAGAAACAATAAATAACACTGAATGCGATTTAGTTGTTTCAGGAACCCCGATTAATTTAAGCAGATTAGTGAAAACCAATAAACCGATATTGAATGTAAAATATGCTTTAGGAGAAAAAGCAAAAAAAGAATTAGAGAAAATACTGAAAGAACGCGGGTTTGTTTAACCTATCTCGGTTTTTTTATTTCCTTTATTCAAATAAAATATTCTCGCTTTTGCAGAGCAGTGAATTTTAAGCAATTGTTCAAGCTCTTCTGCCGCTTTTTTTAATTCTTCATGATTGCTTGTTAATGATTCAATTACTATTACGGCATTTTTTGTTTCAGAAGTTAATTTTGTTTTATCACATTCGCTCCAATTCCATCTCCTGCATAAAACTTCTTTTTCATCCATATAAGCAATTTCCCCTTCAGACAAAGTAGAAGTTTCATCTGAATTCAATCGAGTGAATTTTTCCCCTCCTTTTGAATAAGCCAAATTAATTTTTCCTTCAACCTTGTCAGCATCATCTGCACCGCAGGGAAAAACATATTTCAATGAAATCAAATTATAACAGTCAACAATTGAATTAATTCTAGGCAAATCCTCGCCTTTCAATACTCTGCGGATTAATGCTTCAACTGAATTCTTGTAAGTTTTGGGTTTTGCACCAAAAGAAGAATACGCATTTCTCCAAACACTTATTTTTTCTTCTTCAACCAAAGTTTGTAAATCAAATTTAACCCTTGTGATTTCTTCCATTTTATTTAATTCATCTGAAAGCAATTCATTTTTGTCTGCATTATCACAACTTTGGGCATAAACTACGGCAATTTCCAACGAAGGAAAATTTTCAAAAATTTTGGAATCAATTTCAAAATCCATAATAACACATTTGAATCCCCAAACCAAAGGATTTAATTTATTTATGGAAAAAAACAAGCAAGCTATTTCACAAATTCAACATTAGCCATTTCCTTAAATTCCTTATCTCCTGTGAGAAACCTTGCCCCTAAATCTTTGGCAAGAACATAACCAACACAGTCAGCATAGGAAAGTTTTCTCCCCTTATTTTCTAACCTAAAATCCATTGCTTTTTCAATTAAATCAAAACTTATTGGAATGCAATATTCTTGGTATTTATCAAAATATTTTTTAGCAGTTTTTTTGCCATAAGAAACAGCCAAACCGTAATAAAGTTCCATCAAATTCATTTTTGTTGTGATTAAAGCAATCCCTTCCGAGAATTTTTTATAATTTTTATTTCCTTCAATTATCTCAAAGAAAGCATAAGTATCAAAAAAATAAGGCGTTACATCCACTGCTCTCTCACCAAATCCTTAAATTTCTGTCCGGGCATTTTTCTCTTTAAAGAACCGAAGTCTTTCTTTAAATCTGCTTCTTTGAATACTTCCACAAAAATCTTTTCATCAGCTTGAAGATTCCTGGCTTTAACGGTTTCCTTTGGAAGAGTAAAGCCAAGCGAATTTCCTAAAGCCCGAATAGTTACCTCAACAGCCACACAAAACACCTAAATAATTATACTAAAATTATACACAAAATTATATTTAAATTTAACGTTTTAGGATACGAGCCTAGAGGGAATCGAACCCCCGTTTCTCCGTCCGAAGCGGAGTGGACTAATCCACTATCCTATAGGCCCTTACTGGAATTCAATTATTAATGATTTATAAACCTTTAACAATAAAAAATAGTAATTACGGAAAAAGTGATTGAAAATGAAGGTTTGCGGAAGCTGTAACAAGGAAGTAACTGATGATTATGTGGATTTCAAATGCCCTAACTGCAATAAAAGCAGGATTTTAAGATGCGAAAAATGCAGAAATATTTCTACAGAATACAAATGCAAGGAATGCGGATTTACAGGGCCTTAAAGTGAGTTCATGGGAAAAATGGTTGTAATTTTCAGAATTAACCCAAAAGAACAGGAATTAGCGGAAAAATGCTTAGAGGATATTAAAACAGTTAAACAGGGGGAATTCAGGGATGCAAAAATGGATTCACCAGGGTTTGGAATCAAAATAGTGAAAGCAGCATATGTTTTGCCCGACAAAGTAGAGGATGCAGTGGAAAAACTAACCCAGGAAATCAATTCAATGGATTCAGTGGAAGACGCTGAAGTTGAAGGAATGAATTTGCTTTAATTAAGCCATGTTTGCCCAAGCAAACAGTGCACACGTGCCAACGGAGTGAGCCGTTGTGCCTTATCTTTAAAATCTCTTTCTAACTGAATTAATTTAATGATTAAATCAATTTCTTTAAATAACTGGAAAAGCCACCAGAATACAAAAATTGAATTTGAATCAGGCACCAATGTATTGATTGGAATGGCTGGAGCAGGAAAATCAAGCATATTGGATGCAATTTGTTATGGATTGTTTGGGACTTTTCCTGCACTGAATGCAAGAAAGATTTCACTGGATGAAGTGCTCATGAATAAACCTAATCCAGCAGAGCAGGCAAAAATTTCAATGGAATTTATTTATGCAGGAAAAAAATACCTTGTTGAAAGGGAAATAAACAGGAAAGGCACAAATCAGGCAAATTTAAGAGAAGAAACAAAAATAATTGCAGGACCAAAGCCAAGCGAAGTGAATTCAAAAATAACTGAACTGCTTGGAATTGATTTTGATTTGTTTTCAAGGGCGATTTATTCCGAGCAGAATAATCTTGATTATTTCCTGAAATTAAATCCAGGGGAAAGAAAAAAGAAATTTGATGAACTGCTTCAGATAAACAAATATGAAGAAATCCGCGCGAACTGCAATACAGTGATTAACAGATTAAAGAGAATTACTGAGGAAAGGGAAAAGATTATTGAATCGCAGAAAAAAACAGTCAATGAAAAGGACTTGGCTGGCTTGAACAAAAAAATTGAGGAAAAAGAAAAAAAGCAGAAAGAGCTTCTGGAACTGAAGGGAACGCAGAAAACGCAGTTAAAGGAACTTGAAGAAAAATTAAAAAAAGAAGAAGAAACAGAAAAAAATTTCAGGGAAATAAACAAGGCAATTGAACTTGCGAAAGGAAAGGAACAGCAGTTAAGGAAAGAAATCAGTTCAGTGAAAGAAAAAAGCAAGGAAGAAAAAGCAGAAAAAATTGAAAAAGAACTTAAGGAATTGAAGGAAAAAGAAAAAGAATTAATTGAAGCAAGGGAAAAACTGAAAAAAGAACTTAAGGAACTGGAAGAAAAAGCAGAAAAAAAATTAAAGGAATCAAGCGAATTAAATGCAAAAAAAAGGCAATTAATGAAGGCATTTGAAGAATTAAATAAAGCAGGGCCGGAATGCCCTGTATGCAGAAAACCTTTGGAAAAGCATTCAAAGCAGGAAATTGCGCAGGAATATGAAAATGAACTGAAGGAAATAGAAAAAAATGCAAAAGAAAAGGAAAAACAGGCAGATGAATTAAGAAAAGGCAAAAAAGAAACAGATAAAGCAGTTGAATTAAATTATGAAAAAGAAAAGGAATTAGGCAGGGAAATGAATGGAAAGGAAAAATTACTGAATGCATTGATGGAATTAGAAAAAAAAGAAAAAGAATTGAAGAAATTAATTGAAAATAAAATAGAGCTTGAAGAAATCCTGAAAAAAACAGAATTTGATGAAAAAAAATTCAATGAATTGAGGGAAAAAACTTTTTCATTGAAGGAAAAAATAAATTCAATTGAAAAAGAAATTAATTCAGAAAAAGAGCTTACTGAAGAAATGAATAAAAGAATGAAGGAAATGAATGAATTCAAAAAAAGCATTTCTCTGCTGGAGAAAAAAGTAATTAATGGAAAAGAAATGAATGAAAAGCTTGCATTATACCAGAATGCATTAAAGCAGACCCAGTCAGAATTAAGGACAGCATTAATTGATTCAATAAATGAGGCAATGGAATCATTATGGCCGAGAGTTTACCCTTACAGGGACTTTACTTTGGCAAAAATCCTGGTTGATGAAAACGGATATGAAGTTGTTGTAAGGAATAAGGAAAAGGAATTTGTAAGGGTTGAAGGGATTCTTTCAGGCGGGGAAAGGGCTGCGGTTGCATTGACAATGCGGGTTGCGTTTTCATTGGTGCTTGCAAAAAATTTAAGCTGGATTATTCTGGATGAGCCAACACATAATCTTGATTCAAATTCAATCAAGGAACTGACTGAAATTCTGAGAAATCATCTGCCTTCAATTGTGGGGCAGATTTTTGTAATTACGCATGAAAAAGAAATGGAGAAAGCGGCAACAGGAAAAATTTATTTATTAAGCAGAAACAAGGAATCATTTGAGGCGACGAATTACTCCGAATTAATGGTTTAATCCTTTTCTTCCGTTCCCTTTAATCTAGTAATATATCCTGCAACCAGATTTCTTGTATGCTTGGCAATAGGCAAAGTCAATGAATTAATGAATTCCTTATTTTTGTCAAAATTCTTTGCGCTGAATTTGTCAGGAAATTTTTCCATTAACTGCCTTGCAATCAATTTAATTCTTTTAGGAACCGCCTTACCCATCAGTTCACCTCAATTATTTCTTCCTGTCCGTTAAATTTTCTTCGCATAATGCTTAAAGGAATGATTTTTTGGTCAAGTTCCTTTTTTGCAATATCTGTAGGCGCATCATCCTTATCAGGCTTAATCAATGAAGGGGCCCCCAAAGAAATCTGCAATGCCCTTGCACTAATTAATCTTGCAACTTCAAATCTAGTTAATTTATTCATAAAAAATACCTAAAACCAGTTAAGCACTAAAATCCTTTTTTCAGAAATAATTAAAAATGCACTCTATTGGACGCTATAAAACTGCGCTATCCCAATTAGCCACTATTTTGGGCTCAGGAAGACCTTTTTTCAATGCAAAATCCCTTGAAAAAAACAAGGGATTCTTTGCCTGCAGCAAAACCTTTTCCCTGTCCAAAACAACCAGTTTAACCCCTTTTTCAGTTAAATGCTGCTTGAATTCAAGCAAAATTGATTCCTGAACTGATTCAATTGCCTCTGCAAGAAAAGAGGAATAAAACCTTGAAAAAGGCGACCTTAAATGCAGAGAAAAATCATTCAAAATTGAATCAATCAAAAACTGGAAGGAACTAAAGTAATTGAATTCAGGGGAAAAATCCAGTTCATTTTGATAGCCCAAATTCAGGGAATTCAATGCATGATTTTTCATTCCGCCGAGTTTTTTTTCAATCAATGAATCCAATTCAAACAAAGACTTGATTGAAGCAGACAAAAAAGAATTTTTTTTCCTGCAAAACCATTTAATTGAACTTTCACGGAAATTCACTGAAATTTTTTTTTCCTTGAACAACTGCTTTGCATCATTCAATGGAATCAATGCATTCTGGTTGAAATAAAACGGGCCTAAAGGAAAATTATCCAAACCCCATTCAGCCATGAATTTTTTTCTCTGCGCCTGAAAAGAATTATTTAAATGAAATTCATTTGCATAGCTTGAATTTGTTGAAGAAAACATCAAGCCGTCTGCCAAAAAAACTGATTTTATTAATGAGTTAGGCAGAATATTTGAATCAGACAAGGAATCCGGCCTGCAGCAATTGCAGTTCAATGAATCAAAACCAAGATTAAAAAATTCAGGCAAAAAAATGCTTGACCAGATTTCATTGAAATTCATCTCGCATAAATTTTCCTTGATTAAATTAAGCTTTTCTTTTTTTGAGGGAAGCAAAAGCTTTTCTGAATTTTTCGGCGGAACAAAACCATTCTTGAAAAAACTGTTCTGAAGAAACAGTTCAGTTACAAAAAATTTTTCTTCAGGGACATCTTCAGGAGGAACAAACAATAAATTGCTTAAAACAATCCTTTGAATTAATTCTTTTGCGCTTTTTTTTGAAACAGAAAGCATTTCCTTCAATAATTCATTCAAAGGAATTTCATCCAGTAAAATATCGGGAAAATTCAGGGAATTTAATTTAATTGGCTTGTTGAATTCAAAAATGAATTCACCAAAAAAGCGCCAGTCCTTTGACAAAAGAAACTGGCGCTCCGGATGGAGAATCAGGGGTTTTTCAAAAAAAGAATCATCTGAAAAAAAATCCTTCAAAACAGAGTAATTTGAAGCAGTGATTTTCAGGGAATTCTTTTCATTTGAAATGGAAATTTTTTTAGGAAAATTCTTTGCCTTTTCCGCGACAATTTCATAATATTCCAAGGAAATGAAGGCATAAGGAAAGAACTTTTCCCTATGCACTTTCCTTTCCTTTTCATGCGAGAACATGCATGCAATTTCATTCTTTTGCTCAAGATATGAAACCCTGAACAATGTCATGGGGGGAGACATGCACAGAGGTTGTTTGAGGGCTTTATATATGATTTCGGAGGAGTAGACTTCCGGTGCGAGGGGAAACTGCGTTTCCCCTTACGTTAACCCCTTCCTTATGCAATTGCTTCGCAATTGCGTTAAAAATTAGTTATCACAAATATTCTTCTGCTTCGTTTGTTTGTTCTTCCTTGTTTTCTTCAAAAGATTTGGCAACATCTTCTAATGATTGGCCATGAATGGATTCCATTGAATTTCTTTTTCTTACTTTAAAAAATAAAGGATAATTAACTGCTTCGCCAACCAATAATGCTTCTCCGACTCTTAAAGAAGTAATCATATCAAGTGAGCCTTTATCTAAGGATTCAGCACTTTTACCAATATGGTCAAGGTCATATGGATTGGTTATACGCAGAATTAATTTTGTATTGCATTGGCTTAAAGCAGTAGTGCTTAATTGAATTGGTCTTTGAGAAATCAAACACAAGGATGCGCCAAATTTTCTTCCTTCTCTTGCAATTGTTTCAATAATTGGCCTGCAAATTGCGTTTTCTCTTGAAGCACCTTCTGGAACGAATTGATGGCTTTCCTCTAAAACTAATAAATAAGGCGGAATTTTTTTTGCTCTTCTTTCATTAAATAAGCGAGAAGCAAAATAAGTTACAAGAATTTGTTTTTTTTGCATTTCAATTACATCACTTAAATCAACAACCAATAATTTTCCTGGCTGAATTAATGAATCCAATGAAACTGAATCAGTTTTTGAAAACATTCCTTTTGCTTGAAGGGAATCAATCCATGAAATTAAAGCTGCTTTGGTTTTTTCATTAATTTCTTCATCTTTTAATAATTCTCCTTTAATTGAATGAAAATCATATGGACCTAAGCCTTCACGCATTTCTTTTCTTAGTTTCATTATTACTTTATTTAATTCGCGTGTTTGCTGAGAAGTTGTTTTAGGAATAAAAGAAGAAATCATTCCAGCACTTAATTTTGAAACGCCTATTTTGAAATCTCGTGCATGAATAATTCTTGTTTGAGTAGAATAATCTTTTTCTCCTTTAGTTGGTTTTTGAGCAAAAGAAGAATATTCTCCATGCACATCTAAAACAATTACTGCAATTCTTCCAAATTCTTTTTTTCTATCTAATAATTCTTCAAAAAGAACAGAAGTGGAATAACTTTTTCCTCCTCCACTTAAAGAAAGAATTGCTAAATGCTTTTGAAATAATTTAGTTAAATTTAATTTAACTGGAACGCCATGGTAAGGAACTTCTCCTAAAAGTAAGCCTTTTTCTTTATCAAAACCAAGAAATTTTTCCAAATCACTTGCATTAGCAATTGAAACTTTATCTCCTGGACTTGGAGGGTGAGTTGTTCTTGAAAGCATTCCTTTTTGATACACGCCTAAAGGACGGCATTTTGCTTCTAAGTATTCCCATTCACTTGTTGGAAAGGATTCAAATAATTTTTTTCCCTGTGCTTCAAATTCTTTAACTGATTCACTTCTTTCAAAATAACGGTTTGATTTAACTAAATCAGTAACTAATGCAATCATTTTTCCTTCAGAATAACCAATTTCAACAAACTGACCTCTATGAATAATTCCTTTATTTACAACAAATGAAAGCTGTGAAGGGCTTGGGCCTTCAGTGGTTGAAATGACTGTGCCGATTTCTTCACTCAAAAAAAATCACTTTTAAATTCATTTTAATTAAATCCATCAAATTCAATGCTTTTCTTCATTCAGTTTCGCTTTAAAATTCGAAATAAATTTTGCGTCCCCTTCCATTGGAACACCCACAAAACCGCATTTCCTGCATTTAAATTGATAACCGGCCTGCATTCCCATAAATTCCTCTAATTCAGTTGAACCGCATCTAGGGCAAAACCTTTGAGAAGGGATTTTTGGATCCATACAAAAGAAATGAATGAAAGACATTTAAAAACCTTTAGAAAGCGGAGTTCCGGTGCGGGAATAAATTACTTATTATATTTTTTCCATAAATAATCAAACTGGCAGGAAAATGTTTTCACAACCTGGTCTGATTTAATGCGTAAAAGAATTAAATCAGGTTCATAAATTATGATTAAAACATTGGTTCCAAACACAACCCAAACTATCGGCATGTGAATTTCTTTAGGAAGCCAAGTGACCTTAGTGTCAGTTGATTTTTGGGCTTCCTTCATTAAATGCAGTACTTCATCTGACTTCGTTGAAAACAATCTAAAACTGAATTTATTCGTGAAGCAATTCGTGAAAAATTAAAGAATGCATTGTTTGTTCCTTTAACCAAAAATTCCAGATAATTGTTTTCATTTATAAGTTCACCCTGCCTTGCATTTTCTATTTGCTTTTATCAGAAAGGATTTGAATTCCGCCTTAATTCCAATTCAATGCTTTTGCTTAATTCGCCCTTGCATTAATTCAATTTTGTCAATCCATCCATTTATATGCTTTTTTTCTTGGAAGAATCCTGGTGATTTTCACTTCTTTTTCCTGAATTGCAAATATTGCCCTGTAATCGCCTACCCGCAGCCGATAAAATGCCGGATTGTAAGAGCCGGAAAGTTTTTTTATATCTGCTCCGCTTCTTGGCTGAAAAGGGTTTTCCTTTAGTTTCTCAAATCCTTTTTTCAGGCGTTCCCGCAATCCATTATCCAATTCATAAAAATCTTTTTTTGCGGACTCAGACAAAAGAACAAGCCACCGCATCAGTTCACCGCAAAAAAATCAAAGACTATCTACATTGGAAAATTTTTCTTCCATTAAAATCCTTTTCTGCTCTTCAAAAAACAGGCGCTTATCAGTTGCATCCATAAGCTTCATTATGATTTCATCATATGTTTCGTCTTTTCTGCCGAATTCCTTCAGCAAATCCCTTGTTTTTTCCTGAACAAGAATAGTGGTAGCCATAAAAAACACAAAATATATTCAAGTATAACCATTATGCTTCATTATGTTTATAACTCTTTTGGCTTTTCAGAACGGCCTTGAATTCCTTCTTAATCCTTAAAATGGCCTGCTGTTTCTTCTTAATTTCAGTTTAATGCTTTTGCTTAATTTGTCCTGGATTTTATTGTAAATTGTGTCAATTTCTTCTGGTTTTAATCTTGCACGCAAATCTGCCTCGATTAAGGGCGCGGGATAGGCATATTCTCTGTGAAAGGAACTTAAAGCAAAAGCAATTGAAGAAAATTCATCTGCTTTTTTTTCCAAATCATTTTCACTGCTTAAAAATTCAATCCTTAAAGGGCGGTCAAATTCCGTGGGCTTCAAATACAATGCATGGACTTTCTCGCTCCATTTATTGGGAAAATCCTTCAGGATTGCATGCTGAGAAATATTTTTAGTATAAGTGAAAGGAATAGTTCTTTCTCCTTTCAATAAATACAAATCCAGAAAGCTTGGATCCAATAAACCTTCCAATAAATTTTCTTTTCCTTTCAATTCACTTGAATGGTTTTCTTTCAATAACTGGGCGAACCTGCTTCCGCGGGAATCCTCAATGAATGCAATCAAAGAACAATTGTTTTTTTCAGCCAGTTCATACATTGAAGTGAATTCATCAATAATTGAATTATATAAGGCATTGATTTTTGAGTCTTTTCTTGGCTGGTCCTGATACTGGGGAACGATTGAGCCGTCCAAAAAAACATATTTGCATTTTTTTTCAATTAACTGCTTTGCCATTCCAACTTCTTCTTTTAAGCGCATCAATGATTTGGAAATATTCAGTTCATCATCTTCCAAAGCATTATTCACCAAATGAGGGGAAGGAAATTCAAAAAAGCATGGAAGGTACTCCGCGTTTTTCAAAATTGAATTCTCATAATTGAATACAATTCCTGAAGTTCGAATAAGAACTAAATCAATAAAGGATAATTTTTTTGCAACAAAACCTGAATCAACACCCCCTATCCGGGAAGAAACATTGATTTCATTCACTGGCTTAACCAGTTCTTTCTTTAATGGAAGCAATAATTCAACCAACTGCTTTTTAGTTGATTCTTTTGAGGAAATCAATTCCACAGCATCATTAATCACTGAATTCAGAAGAGCCATAATATAAGTGAATATAATAAGTGGTTTAAAAAGGTTAAGAGAGCGGAGTTCCGGTGCGGGCGCAATGTTGTTTGGCGGACGGGTTCTTCAGCAACCCCTTCAAGCCATTGCAACTGCAGGGCTTTGGTAACTGAAATCCTGCACTGCGATTGATGCAGGAATTTTTTGCTTTTCAATTGAAAGAATTAATTTAATTAAAATAATTCCTTTTTGCGGAGTAAAAGAAACCAATGGCTTCCGGATTTTCCTTAAATCGGTTTTAGTGATTTTTTTATTTGTTAAACTGCTTAAATATTTTGAGGCATTGAATATTTCCAATCCAACAATTTCACCTTTATTCAAATCAATTACTAAATCGCCTAATTCAATGCTTCCGGATGATTTCTTTTTTTCATCATATAAATAAAGCAAATCTTCCTGAAAATCATAATCTGATTTGAATTCATTTTTCATTTTTTTCCGCCTTCTTCTGCCAAATTAATTTCTGCTTAATAACTGTTTTAACAAATAATTTGCGCCTGAAATGATTTATAATAATAACATAAATAAATGCAGTTCTTTTGAATGGAATAAACCATAATTTGAATTTTTCTTCATTAACATCAGGCGGCTGTTTTTCCGCTAATTTAAGCGATTTTGGATTCCTTAAATCAGAAATAACCATTTCCTTTGAAATCTGCCTCTGAACAAGCCTTAATTCCGCATGCTTGGTGAAAACAATTTCATAGTGCCGTAAATTCCTTAATTTTTCGCTTAAATCAGGCATTCGGGAAGAAATAAAAAATTAGTTTAAAAACTTAAGGAAGGCAGAGTTCCGGTGCGGGCGTTTTGTTTAAAAACCTTGAAGGAGTTATTTATTTCACGAATTTGAGGTGAAGGACTTGAAGGCAAAATTTTACGTAAAAACCATTGAATCTGACTGGAAACCCCCGTTCAAAAAAGAAATAACCGAAGAAACATATTCTATTATGGCAAATAATTCATTTGACAGAATTGTAGGAAACGGAAACGATGAAACTGTTTTCACTTTTCTTGGAACAGAAAGCGGAAAAGCAGAAATAAGATTCAGCAAATTATTCACCGTTAAAGGATATGAAAACCCGAAAGACAATACATTAAGAATGGATAAAGGGGAAGAAAAAACACTGGCTTATTTATGGGGAGAAAAAGGAATAAGCAAGAAAATTGTATTTAAAGGAATGGACTCAAATGAATTTAAATTGTAAACAATTTAAAGCTTTAAAGCACTTAGAGGTGCTTTAAATGAATTATAAGCAGCTTATTTTGGTCAGAAATGATTTAAAAAAAATCCGCATCGGAACTGTACTTGGCAAAACTTTTTAAAGCAAATAAAAACTTATTATCTAATGAAACTTTATAACTCAAAAGAATATTTAGAGGAACAATTCAAAACAAAAAATTATTTGGAGATTGCGAAGGAAAATAATATAAGTAAGACAACTATTCAAAGAAAATTAAATCAATTTGGATTGACAAAGCCTAAAATCAGATGGTCTGAGTCAGAAATAAATCTATTAAAAGAAAAATATTCAACTATTCAAGATTTAACTATCCTTCTTCCATATAAAACAAAAAGCGCAATATACCATAAATCAAACAGACTAAGACTTATTCGGCCAATAAGAAAAAGATATAATTCAATAAATGAAAATTTTTTTAAAAAATGGACAAAAGAGTCAGCATATGTTCTTGGATGGGGGTTCAGCGACGGAAATGTTTCAAAAGACGGCAAACATTTTGGATTTCATTTGAACAAAAAGGACATAAAAGTATTAAAAAAAATAAAAAAACTTCTAAAAAGTGAGCATAAGTTAACAATAAGAGGAGATTATGTTCAATTTCGAATGTATAGTAAAAAAATGTGTAGAGATTTAATATCTTTAGGGTGTATTCCAAAAAAAAGTTTAAAATTAGAATTTCCTAAAAAAATTCCGAAAAAATATATTCGTCACTTTATCAGAGGATGCTTTGAAGGAGATGGAACTATTTGTTTTAATTATCCTAACACAATTAAAATTAAATTAATAGGGACAAAAAAATTTGTTAATTCACTGAGAAAAAAAATTAAAGAAGCATTAAAAATAAAAATGCCTAAAATAAAAAGAACAAGTAGCATATGGGGAATAGAATACTATGGAAATAATGCTAGAAAATTCTGCAAATGGATTTATAAAAACAATAATAATCTTTATTTAGAGAGAAAGTACTTAAGATTTGTTAACCACATGAAAAAAGGGAAGAAAAATGGTAAATTATAAACAAATAATACTAGTGAGAACAGACCTTAAGATGGGTCAAGGCAAGGTTGGAAGCCAATGTGCACATGCAGCAATTGAAGCATACAAAAAAACATTAAATAAAGACCCTCAAGCAGTTCAAGAATGGGAAAACACTGGAATGGAAAAAGTTGTTTTGAAAGTTGAATCAAAACAAGAATTACTTGAATGGTTTCAAAAATTAAAAAACTTATTTCCCTGCGCATTAATTAAGGATGCGGGAAGAACACAAATCCCTGCAGGGGAACCAACCTGTGTAGGAATCGGGCCTGCACTGGAATCAGAATTAAATAAATTCACGAAAGAACTGAAACTGCTTTAAATACAACATTAAAAAATACTTTGAATCAATGAAACATTTAAATTAATGAAAGGAATACGTTTATTATGGAACTGAAATTACAACTGGAACTGCTGCCGTATAAAGCAAAAGGAGCCAAACTTGCACAACAAATC
>JBDRGO010000074.1:0-4299 GCA_043817715.1 Candidatus Iainarchaeum sp.
CCCAAATTATTGTTAATAATATACTCAGCCAAATGCGAACCCACAAAACCATTAATTCCAGTAATTAAAATTTTCTCCATTAAAAACCACTTTAATCCATTAAATCAGACCCAAAAAGGTATTAAAATACCTATAATACAAAAATAAAACTATTAAAAATCAAATATTTTTAAATAGTATTAAATTAAATAAAGTATATGGTCCTGATTTTTAAATGGAAAAGAAACTGTTACTGCAGCGAATTAAATAAAAAAAAGAAAAAAAAAGTTGTCCTGAATGGATGGATTCAGGAAAAGAAAAAAATCAACGGAAACTACGAACTCACTTTAAGGGATTTCTCAGGCTGTGCAAAAATTTTAGTGAAAAAAGAAAATGAATTATTTAATGAACTCACAAAAACCCCACTTGAATCCGTTGTTTCCATTAAGGGAAAAATAAAAAAAGAAAAAAAAGAACTGTTTGTTATTGCAGAAAAAATGCTTATCCTAAACAAAGCCTCAAAATTGCCGATTAAAATCGGAAAAGAAAAAGACGAAGGAAAAAGACTGAAATACAGGTATCTGGAATTAAGAAGCAAAAAAATGCAGGAAAACCTGCGAATAATGCATGAAGTGAAAAAAATTACAAGAGAATATCTAATTGAGGCGGGCTTTATTGAAATCGAAACTCCTGTTCTTGCAACGCACACCCCTGAAGGAAGCAGTGACTTTTTTGTTTCAAGCAGAAAAAATAAAGAAAGAAAATACGTCCTGCCACAAAGCCCGCAATTATATAAACAATTACTGATGATTGCAGGAATTGAAAAATATTTTCAGTTTCCGAAATGCTTCAGGGACGATTTTTTGATGGAAGTAAAACAACCGGAATTCACACAGCTGGACATTGAAATGAGTTTTGCCGATGAAAAAGAAGTATTCAAATTAATGGAAGGGTTAGTAAAAAAATTATTTAAAGAAATTTTAGAAGAAAAAATAAAAACACCATTTAATATAATGAGCTACGAAAATGCAATGGAATATTACGGAAGCGACAAGCCAGACACAAGGTTTGGACTAAAATTAAATGATATAACTGATGAACTGAAAGATACTGAATTTAAGGAATTCAAAAAAATTATTGCAAAAAAAGGAAAAATCAAGGCATTCAAAGCCGACTGCAGCAAATTAAAGCCAAAAGATTTCAGGGATCTCCATAAACGAGCAAAAAAATTCAATGCAAAAGAATTATATCTGCTGGAAGTGAAAGAAAAAACAAAAGTTAAAGGAAAAATCGCAAAATACCTGAGCAAAGAAAACACAAAAAACCTAATTAAAAAATTAAAAGCAGAAAAAAATGAAACAATTTTCATTACTGCAGGAGATTATTTCACTGCAAACAACAGCTTAAGGAAAGTCCGTTTATTGCTTGGAGAAAAACTAGGATTGATTAAAAAAAATAAATGGAATTTTTTATGGGTAAATGAATTCCCCCTATTTGAAATAAGTGATTTAAGCAACAGGCTGGAAGCAATGCATAATGCATTCATAAAGCCGATGGAAGGGCATGAAAAATTAATTGAAAAAAAACCATTGGAAGTTAAGGCAAGAATGTATGACTTAGTCCTTAATGGAGTAGAACTTGGAGGCGGAGGAGTTAGAACAACAGATGCAAAAACCCTAAAAAAAGTGCTGAAAAAACTCCGCTACAATAAAAAGCAGATTAACACCAATTTTGGATTTTTCCTAAATGCATTAAATTATGGAGTTCCCCCACATACAGGAATTGCATTGGGGCTGGAAAGGCTTGTGATGCTTCTGGCAAAAGAAAAATCCATCAAAGATGTAATTGCTTTTCCGAAAAATGAAAAAGGAATATCCTCCATGAGCTGAATCCAATGAAAGCAAAAAATACAATTATTCTGGTTATTGACGGATTAAGGCCAAAGCACCTGGGCTGTTATGGTTACTTCAGAAACACCAGCCCCTCAATAGATGCATTTGCGGAAAACGGCGTAGTGTTTGAAAATGCTTTTGTAAACAGTTCATGGACCAAGCCAAACATTGTTTCAACTCTTACCTCATTAAATCCTTCAACCCACAAAGTGCTTACAATTGAAGACAAAATCAGCCCGAAAATCAGGACCCTGCCTGAAATCCTAAAAGAACAAGGATACAAAACAGCGATTTTTTCTGGCTTAAGGCACCCGGCGAAAGTCCATGGATTCAGGGGATTTGACAAGCACAGAATTTTTGATGACTTCGCAGTGCAGTTCAGAACAGCAGATAAAATAAATAATGAAATGACTAAATGGATTGAAAAAAACCGGAAAAATAATTTCTTTATTTACGTGCATTACATTGACACACATCTGCCTTTTGACCCGCCTGCCCCATTCAACACCGCATTCTTAAAAGAACCATTCAAACACAAGGATCCAATCGGAACAAAAATAAGCAAAGAAGGGCTTGAAAAAATAATTCCCTTATATGATTCCGAAATCCTTTATTTTGATTCTGAACTGAAAAAATTCATTGAAAAACTCAAGGAAATGCATGTCCTGGAAGACACTTTGATAATAATTACTTCCGACCACGGCATGGAATTTATGGAACACGGGCATTTCGGTTTCATGAAGTTCTTATACGAAGAAGGAATTCATGTTCCCTTAATTTTATTCGGAAATGAACTGCCAAAAAAGAAAAGAATCAAACAGCAGGTCAGCATGATTGATATAATGCCCAGTGTTTTGGAGTTAATGGGAATTGAATTTAATGGAAGAAAAGAAGGCACGAGTTTTGTGCCATTGATTGAAAGAAAAAGAACCATTGAAAAACCGGTTTTTATGGAAACAATTGAAAACAGCCATGAACCATACTGTTCAGCAAGACTGTTTCAGGGAATCAGAACCAAAAAATGGAAATACATTAAAACAAAACAAATTTTTAAGTTCGAAATAAGGCCGAAAATGTTCAGAAAAACAAGCTATTGGAAAAACAATTTAATACAGATGCTGAAAGGAATAAAAAACTTCATTTCATGGGGATTTAAAACAGAAAAAGAAGAACTATACAATTTGATGATTGACCCAATGGAATATAAAAATATTTCCCATCATAATCCCGATATTATAATTAAAATGAGAAAAATGTTCTCAGAATATTTTAAAGAGGTAATTTAAAATGCATTTTTATGAATCAATGATAATGTACACTGCCGATGGACTGCAGGTAAAAAGCTATGCAAACCAGCACCCAGAAGGCTTTGTTATTGCAAAACCAAAATATATTCCTACAACCAAAATCAGAAGCGAAAAGCTTCAGATAAGGCAGCTGGACGGAAAAGAAGTTAACCGGCTGGATTACTGGATTGACGACAAAGAACTGGAAAGATACATAAACGAATTCAAAAAAACATACCCTGACTACATTTATGACTGTGATTTATACAATACATGGTTTTTTGGGGTTCCAAAAGACAAAATAACTTTTCTTGGAAACCCAAAAAAAGGAACCAAGGAACTGCTGGCAAAAGACAAAAATGAAATGGATAAATATCAAACCATTACAAAAGAATTAGTTGAGTTCCTGTCTGGATCAGGGGTAAGCACTGAAAAAATCGGCTTAACCAATTCAACATTGCTTGGAAATTACACTTACGGCAGAAGCGACATTGACTTAATTGTTTTTGGAAAAGACAATTTCTGGAAAACAATAAATTATTTGAAAGAAGCAAAACACCCGATGCTTAAATGGAGAGATTATGCTGCATGGCAAAAATATTATGCTTCCTACAATACAGGGCTTAATTTCACTGAAGAAGAATTCATCCGACATGCTCAAAGAAAAGTTGCAGACGGCTTCTTTGACGGCACTGTTTTCTCAATTTTCGGAGTAGAAGAAGAAAACGAAGCAACATTTGAATGGGGAAAAGAAAAATACGAAAGAATCGGAATGGCAACAATCAAAGGAACAGTAACCGACAATTACAATGCAAGCGTCAGGCCGGCATGCTATGAAATTGAAAACGCATCAATTGTTGACGGACCGGAAATAAAAGGAGAAATCAGACAGGTTGTTTCATTCGCAAGGGATTTCCTGATGCAAGCATATCCTAAAGAAAACCTTGCCGCAAGAGGAATACTTGAAAAAGTCATTCCAGCAAACGGAGACGAAGAATACTATAGAATTGCAATAGGATACTTTGACAGCTATATTTCAAGAAAAGGAGAGGAATTCATTAAAGTAAAACTATAATATTACATTATTAAAAAACATTAAAGTAAAACTATAATATTACATTATTAAAAAAATTACATTATTA
>JBDRGO010000075.1:0-10328 GCA_043817715.1 Candidatus Iainarchaeum sp.
AAAACTGAAAGAAAAAAACTATCCTTCTTTTTGTGATGGCTGTTATAAACTGAAAAAAAATTAATATCTGTTTTAATTTTTGTTTTTATTATTGTTAATTTTCTTAATTATTTTTATTATTTCGCTTATTTTTTTTATTTAATTTAGTTTTTTTTATTTATTTTTTATTTTCCTTAATCCAATCCAGTGTTTTTGCAAGCCCTTCTTCAAAGCTGAAGTTTGATTTAAATCCCAATTCTTTTTCTGATACTCTAGTGTCTGCAAGTATTACATCAATTTCTCCGGTTGCGATTTTGGAATGCTTCCCTTCAATTTTTGTCCCTAAATAATCATTTATTTTTTCAATTAACTGATTCAAATCAATTCCTTTTCCCGTCCCTATATTGAATGATTTTCCCGCGTGCTTTTTTTCTGCGTCCATTGCCTTCAAAAACCCGTTAACAATGTCCTCAACAAAAACAAAATCCCTTGATTGTTTTCCGTCCCCGCTTACAATTGGTTGCTTGTTTTCAAGAATTAAATTTGCAAAAATTGACAAAACCCTGTTCTGCATTCTGGGGCCATAAGCATTAAATATGCGCAGGCATATTGTGTCTAATCCATGCACTTCAGTAAAAAATTTGCAGTAAAATTCTCCCGCTTGTTTGGTTAATCCATAAGGCGTGTTTGGGTTCATGGGCTCTGTTTCGGCGATTGGGTTGGCTTTTGTTTCCCCGTAAACAATGCATGTGCTTGGAAACAAAACTCTCTGCACATTATTTTTATGTGCCGCCATTAAAACATTCAGTGTTCCGTCAATATTGGTTTTATTATATTCAACCGGTTTTCTGATTGATTCTCCGACATAACTTAATGCAGCCATATGAAAAACATATTTTGCTCCATTCAATGCTTTTTCTAATTCTTCATAATTGCATATGTCTCCTTTAACAATTTTTATTTTGTCTTTTACTGCTTCAAGATTTTTCATGTAGCCCAATGAAAAATTATCAAAAACAGTTATTTCATAATCGCCTTTTTTCAGCAATGCCTCAATTAAATTTGAGCCAATAAATCCGGCGCCTCCGGTAACAACTATTTTTTCAGCCATAAAATCTCTTTTTATGGAAGTGTTTTTAATGTTTTGTCTGTTCACTTAATATTTGCTAATTAATTAAGAATTTGGTGATTTTTTGTTTTTTGAATTAAAGCAATGCAGAGTATGCGGTTCAGCTGATTTGGAAAAATACATTAGCTTGGGCACGCTTCCTCTTGCAAACAATTTGGTTGATTCAGGCAAGACTACTTCTGATTTGTTTTTTCCTTTGGAAGTGCTTTACTGCAAAAAATGCAGTTTGTCCCAATTGGGGGTTGTAGTTGACCCTGAAGTAATGTTTTCAGATTATGCTTACAGAACCTCAATTTCAGTCACTTTTCAGAAGCATTTTGCGGAAATGGCTGAAAAAGTAAAGGAATTTTTTCCTAATACAAAGGAATGCTTTGTGGTTGATATTGCAAGCAATGATGGGTGTATGCTTCAGCAGTTCAAAAAGCTTGGTTTCAAAGTTTTAGGGGTTGACCCTGCAAAAAACCTGGCTAAAATAGCTGAAGAGCAGGGAATTCCTACCTTGATTGAATTCTGGGATGAAAAAGTCGCTGAAAGAATAATTAATGAAAAAGAAAAGCCGAAAGTTGTTGCCGCATCAAATGTTTTTGCGCATGTGCATGACGTGCACGGATTCCTTAAAGGAGTAAAAAAAGTCCTGGATTCAAAAGGAATTTTTATTGTCGAATTCCCTTATGCAATGCATTTAATTGAAAAAAACGAGTTTGACACAATTTATCACGAGCACTTATCATATTTCCTTGTCAAGCCTTTGCTTGAATTATTTGAATCAGAAAAGCTTCCAATTTTTGATATTCAGGAAATACCAATTCATGGGGGAAGCATAAGGGTTTTTGCAAAACACCCTGAAAACACCGGCATTAAAATAA
Organism: Candidatus Iainarchaeum sp.; assembly: GCA_043817715.1. Lineage (GTDB taxonomy): Archaea > Iainarchaeota > Iainarchaeia > Iainarchaeales > JAFGBZ01 > JAFGBZ01. Next base: position 1,975 of record JBDRGO010000075.1, read on the forward strand.
ACACTGAATGCATTCAGAAGTTTTTGAATATGGAAAAAGAAAAAAAATTATATTCATTGGAAACATATCATGATTTTGCGGCAAAATCCCTTGATGTAAAAATTGCTTTTTTGCAGATGCTTGCAAAATTAAAAAAAGAAAAAAAGAAAGTTGCAGGATACGGGGCAGCGGCAAAAGCAAGCACTTTATTGAATTATTGCGGAATCGGAGTAAATTACATTGATTTTATTGTTGATGATGCTCCAACCAAGCAAAATAAATCCTTTGCAGGAAACCGGGTTCCTATAGTTCCAAGTTCTGTTCTTGAAAAAGAAAACCCTGACTTTCTTGCAATTTTTGCTTGGACAATTGCAAAAGAATTAATTGCAAAGACAAAAGAGCACCAGAAAAAAGGAGGGCAGTATATTATTCCCCTGCCTTTTCCAAAAATAGTAAAAAATGAATCTGAACTTTAAGGTTTTTTTTATGCCAAAACTTGCTTCAGTAATTATTACTACTTGGAATTCATTTGATTTGACAAATCAATGCATTGAATCAATTAAAAAAAACACAGTTTATTCTCCGATTGAATTAATTGTGGTTGACAACGGAAGCAATGACGGAAGCATTGAAAAACTTGAAAAAAAATTCAATGGCATTAAATTCATTAAAAACAAAGTAAATAAGGGATTTCCTTATGCATTAAATCAGGGGTATAGGGCGGCAAAAGGCCATTATCTTGTTCATATGAATAATGATGCTGTTGTAACAAAAAATTGGCTTTCTGAATTAGTGAAATTAATTGAATCTGATGAAAAAATCGGTTTGGTGGGAGTAAGAGAGGTTTTTCCTTCTGAATTCAAAAACAAGAAATTAGTTGAAGAAATGAGGAAAAAACCAAATAAGGAAAAACTCACCCTTCCTGTTGGCTGGCTGACAAAAAAATCAATGATTGAGGAATTCGGCTACCTTGATGCAGAGCATTTTTCCCCGATTTATGGGGAAGAAGCAGACTGGAATTTCAGGATCAGGACCAAAGGATATAAAATAATTGAATGCAGCAAATGCATTGTACTGCATTATTCCTCGCAAGATTCCAAGAAAGGAATGAATGCAAAAAATTACTTTATTCTTCTTAATACCCATCGCTTTAGGTCTTTTTTCTTTAATTTGGGCTTAATTGATTTGATTAGGTTTATTCCAGGAATGGGCCTGCTTTTTATTCAAAGCATAACAGGAGGATTATTTTTTCTGTTTTTGGCTGCCTGCTGGAACAACATCAAGGACATAAAACTTATTTTAAGGGAAAGGGCTAGAAGAAAGAAAAACCCGTTTATTCCATTTAATGAGCCGAAATTTACGCCTCCATTTAAGATGGAAAAAGAAATTTAAGAAATTAAAATTAAAAAAGAATGAATTTTTATTGCTTTAATTTTAATTTTTGCTGGTTTTGTTTTTTGCTTTAATTTTTTTTTAATTCTAATTTTTTTACTTTTTTTGTTTTTCAATCAATTCATTATAAAGTTTTTCAAACTTGTCCGCAACAGATTTAATTGAATAATTTTCTTCTGCGATTTTTCTTGCCTTTAATCCCATTTCTTTTTTCATTGCAGGGTTTTCAATTAATTTAATTATTGCATCTGCAATGCTTTCGGGGTTTTCCGGTTTTGCAAGAATTCCTGAATCCTTTACAATGCTTTTTATTTCCCCGCTTTCAGTTGCAACAACTGCTTTTCCTGAAGCCATGCTTTCAAGCAATGCAATGCTTGTTGAAGCCCTAAAAATAAATGAATGAACTGTGAAATCTGATGAAGCATAAAGTTCAGGGAGTTCTTCTGAATCAATCCATCCTGCAAACACAATATTTTTTTCAATTCCCAGTTTTTTGGCAAGTTCTTCAAGCTTTGCTTTTTCATTTCCTTCCCCTGCAATGACATACTTGTATTCGGGATGTTTTTCTGAAACAATTTTCATTGCTTTGATTACAAATGCAATGGCATCTGCATTATTTTTATTCAATGGTTTCACGCTGGCAAAGAATTTTTTTCCGAATTTTTTTTCAAATTTTCCTGTGCTTTTTACGGAAAAAAATTTTTCCAATTCAATTCCGCCTGGAATAACTGAAATTTTTTCTGATTCAATTCCCCATTTCAGCAGAAAATTTTCCTTGACAAATTTACTCCATGAAACTATTTTGTCATAATTGAGCTTTGGAAGGAAAAATTTGTTGACTGCATAAACAAGCTTTAAATTCAGGCTTTTTCCTTTATTACTTAATCCTTCCAGTGCCAGAATCATTGGTTTTTTTATTTCTTTTTTGATTAAATGCCCTATAATTCCGGGAATTGCATCATTTTGTGCATGAATTATATCTGGCTTGAATTCCTTCGCAAGTTTCACTGCATTAAATGCAAACAAAAGATACTGGAATTTATGCAATGCATGATGCCCGAAAACAGGGGCATAAACTGTTTTTATTCCAAGTCTTTTTTCTTCTTCTGAATAATCCGCGCTATGGGGCGTAAAAACCATTATTTCATGGTTTCTTTTTCTTAATTCACGCAGATAACCGGAAACAAAGATTTCCCCGCCTCCGCCCTCCTTCAATGAATAAGTATGCGTTATGAAGAAAATTTTCATAACAATTCAATCCTAAAAAAAGTATTTATTAAAGCAGGTTTGGTTTTTGTACCAATAATATATTAAATAAACCTGTCTTTAAATAATATTCAGCAAATAATGTTTATTAAATAAATCAATATTCGTTGAATTTAATTGTTTATTATGTAATTTCGTTGAATTTAATTGTTTATTATGTAATGGTTTTTTTTATGCTGTCTTATTATTTTTTTCAGTTTAAGCGTTCAATTAAAAGATTTGTTTTCACAAAATATTTTGGCTTTACCAAATTCTTTAATGCAATGATAATTCTTTTTCAGGCATTTGTACTGCATAATTCAAAAGTAATTGGTTATCCTTTGAAATTAACAATTGACCCGAGCAGCATCTGCATTCTTAACTGCCCTTTATGCCCAACCGGACAAAACAAGAGGGGGCGCACTCTGGCAAAAATGGATTTTTCTGATTTTAAAAAAATAATTGATGAAATGCATTCTTATTTGTATGAAACTGATTTAAACAATTGGGGCGAGCCTTTCCTTAATGAAGACATAATTAAAATGGTAAATTATGCGCATAAAAAAAGAATCTGGACAAGCATTAATTCAAACTTAAATATTCCTTTTACTGAATTGCAGGCAGAAGAATTAATTAAAAGCGGTTTGGACCAATTGTATGTTTCAGCCGACGGAATGACTCAGGAAGTTTATGAAAAGTACCGGATAAAAGGAAAAATCCAGAATGTATTCAATAACTTAAAGCTTGTTTCTAAAAAGAAAAAAGAGCTGAATTCGGAAACCCCGGTAATTGTATGGCAGTTTCTTGCAATGAAACATAATGAGCATCAGATTCCTTTGCTTGAAGAAAAAAGAAAAGAATTAGGCGTTAATCGTCTGGTTGTAGGGTGTGTGAGAGGGGATTTGGCTGAAGAAATTTACAAAGAAGACAAGGTAAGAATTGATAAAACAAAGGACTGGCTTCCTTCAACAGATAAATTAAGCAGGTATGATTATGAAAAGCAGGAAAGAAAGCTCAAAAGAACTTACTGCTATTATTTATGGCTTGTTTCGGCAATCAATTCCAATGGTTCAGTAAGCCCTTGCTGCGGGGTTTATTTTGAAAAAGAGGATTTCGGAAACGCATTCAAAAGCGGTTTCAAAAAAATCTGGAACAATGAGAAATACAGTGCTGCAAGAAAAGCTATTGCTTCAAAAAAGCCCGTAAGCAAAACAGTTTGCGATAACTGCTTAAGGACAGGATTTATGGATTAATTTGTTATGCTGATTTTTATTCTCTAACTTAGTTTTTATGCTTTAATTTATTTTGTTGTTTTTTTAATTTTTTTTTATTTTGTTGTTTTTGTTTTAATTCCTTTTTCAATGAATTCCTTTACCAGTTCTTCCATTTTATTTTCTCTTTTTCTTTTCATTGCTTTTTTCATTAATTCTTTTTTTATTTCTTTTTCCAGTTTATCGAAATCGGTAATGCATGGAATTCCGTATTTTTCTTGGATTCCTTTTCCAAGTTCAAGCTGGTGGCTGTCAGTATGCTCGTTGAATTCTTTCAGCCGGGGGGCAACAATTATTTTTTTTCCCTTTAAAATGCTTGGGCCGATTATTCCCGCGCCCCCATGGCATAAAATTAATTCAGCCCAGTCAATTTTTTCATTCATTTCTTTGGGTGAAAGGAATCTTTCAAATGAAAAATTTTTTGGCTCAAATTTTGTATTCCCTGTTTGGGCAAAAAATTCAAGTCCATTTTTTTCATTTTCTGCAATTTCATCCAGTTTTTTAACCAGTCTTTCAAATCCCTTTGAATGGGTTCCGACTGAAATAAATATCTTTGAATTCAATATATCGGCCCCCCGTAAACTGCTTTTTTGTATTTTTCGGCCAATTTATCCCATTGAACCAGAAAAAGGTCGGCAAAAGGATAAATTATTTTTCCGCTTAAGGAAAGTTCTTCAACCCTTGCAAAGGATTCAATAAAAATAATTTTTTTTCCGAATATTTTCCCGATAATGCATGTTGCCACAGCAGCATCCGCTCCGGTTGAAATGATTAAGTCTGGTTTTTCCTTTAAAAAAATTTTAACTGACTGGATGAAATTCCTTAAAAATTTCACTGGGTTTCTTCCCGGGCATTCAACAAAAAAAACATTTTCTTTTTTTGCCAGCTCAGTTGAATTAGGCCTTTGAAATGTAACAAAGTAATGTTCATATTTTTCAAATGCGTTTTTTAACTGCATTAATTCATTCAAGTGCCCTCCGCCTGAACCGGCTAAACAGATTTTCATTTAAATTCCTCCAAGGAATTTAAAGCTTTAAATTTCTTCAGGAAATTCAAATTCATTTATAACTCACTTTAAAATTTAAGAAGTCCGGTAAAATAAAAGAATAATCCAATAATGCATATTACTGTTTGAATCCCTAAAATCGTTAAAACAACTTTTTTTTCTGAATTAACATATTTTAAAATTACCTGTGTTAATGAGCCGCCTTTTGGGTTTCTTTTTAGCGAGCCGTCTTTTTGCGGTAAGCCAAAGCATTGTGACTGGAATTTATGCTTTGCTTTGAATCCTAATTCAATAAAATAAATTGCAAGCAGGTAAATGCCTAATTTTTCCATGTTTCCAATTATTGCCATTGAAGCAATTGTTGCTCCAATCATTAAAGTCAGTGAATCGCCTCCGAAAACTTTTGCCGGAAACCAGTTGAATCTGATGAATGCAAGCAAAGCAGAAATCATTGCGATTCCGATTAATACTGCTTCAATCTGCCCTTCGAAAAAAGCAACAATGCTTAAGGTTGCAATAATAAGTATTCCCTGTCCTGCTTCCAGTCCATTGAATCCGGCCAGCATATTAAATGCATTTGCCGCGCCGGTAACGCCTATCGGGATTAATATCAGTGAATAAATTGCCCCAAGTTCCATAACTCCAAAAAAAGGCACATTAAGTGAATGAATTCCTGCCCTTATTGCCATCAAAGGCAGTGCCGCAAACAATGGAAGCAATGCATGTTGCCATTGCCTTATTCCTTTTCTCCACCCGATTAAGTCATCAAATATTCCGATTAATCCAACAAGGCAAATTGTTAAAATTCCAGCCAGAATAATATGTAAATTCAGTTGAATCTGGGTCAATGTCGAATAAGTAAACAAAAAAATAGAGAACATCATTGCCATGCTGAATCCGAACAAAACAAGTATTCCGCCCATTTCCGCTATTTCAGCTTTTTCATATTTATTCATGTCTTTTCCGATAATTTTTCTTTCCTCCATTTTTCTTATAAAAAAAGGAAAAACCCTTTGAGTCAGCCACAAAGAAATTGCAATAGCAGACAAATAAGTAAATGCAAAAACACTTCCGCTTAGAATCCGTGCCATTGCAAAAGAACTTAAAAGAAAAACACATGCAATAAAATAAAAGATTGATTTATTCATTTTAACACACTTATTTTGCTACTTTAACCTGCTTAGTTTATGCCTTGAATAATTACTTTACTGCTTGGTTTATTGCCTTAAATAACTACTTTACTGCTTATTTTATTACTTTGAATATTTTCAATTGCCTGTCCCAGAAAACTTCTTCATAGTTTTCAATTGCGGGGTCATTGAACCAAAGTTTTGCAATAAATGTTTCATTTGCAACAGGGTTCAGAATGTAAATTGCTGAATTGTTTTTTGCCTTGTAAATAAATGCAGGAGTCCTTTCATTCAGGAATGTGTTTGGTGATGTTAAATAAGTTGTTGAAACTCCATTCATTTGTTCTTGGGATAGGTTGTTTCCTCCGCATTGATAACTTGTTTTTCCTGTTAATGAATCAATTTGTTGCCTGCATGGAAATTCCATTCCAAAAGTCTGCTTGATTCTGGGGTCGGCGGAATTCATTGTATTATATGCATAAAATTGAAGCGAACCCTGTTTTGTGACTAAATCAGACCCAAAAACCAGATAATCTGAATCATATTTGTCTGTTATTTTTTTGGCTTCTTCTTCGCTTTCTGACAGAATAAATTTTGCAACATCAGCATCTGCATCAAAATCATGGTTTCTGTTATCTTCTATTACTGCTCTTTCTCCAATAAATGAAATCCAGTGGCCTTCATCCCACCAGTTGAATATTTTTGCGTCTTTTGGAGTGTTGTCTTTAAGCCAGTATAATCCTTCTTTCCATCCGGTCGGGTTTTCAATCTGGGGGTATTTTGTATGGACAAACCAGATTCCTGCGCCTACTCCTCCCAAAAGCATTAATCCCATCAGCAGGGCAATGAATTTCTTTTCAATTCCAGTTGTTTTTTTCATTAATTCAAATGATTCAAAGAAAACAACTCCTGCGCTTGCGGCAACAGGCAGGCCAAAAGTGTAAGTGAATTTCAGTTTGCTTAATGCCATGAAAAGAGTTATCCATGTCCAGAAGAAAATTACAAGGCTTAAATTATGCATTTTATTATTTTTTTCATCGAAAACAATTGGAAATGAATTTATTTTTACTGCTGCCACCACAAGTGCCAGTAAAAATGTTACTGAGTAAAGCAGGGCAGTCATTGTCGGGTCTAAACCAAGAATGACTGTAATTGCCGCTGTCTGCACTATGGCAATGATAATTGCGGTAAAAAAAGTCATTAATATTGTGTGATTTTCTTTTTTATTTTCAATAAATTTCATTTTAATTAAAACAACCAGAAGCAAATCCAATGGAATAAATAAAAGCGCAAGAATCGGAAACAACAGCAGTAAACTGTATTTTTCTCCAAAAAACTGCTTGCCTGTATTTTCTTCTCCCACTGTTTTGCAGAGAACGCAGTCTTCATTTCCTCCGCCTTGAACCCTTTCAGTGTTTTCCATGTTTATTGGAATATATTTGGTTACATAATTAACTGTTGAATTAATCCAAGTCGGGCCTGTTAGTGCTGTTGCGAAAACTGAAAACAATATGAAAATTACTAGGAAAGTTTTTGTAAATCCAATAATGTTTTTGGTTCCTTCTTTTTTTAGCCACATTAAAATGATTGTTGTTCCAAAATAACTCACTAAAACCAGTGGAATCAGCAAAAACATGTCCCATGTCCATGCCATGAATGAAAAGAATATTATTGCAAACAATGCATTGATTATTGATTTCTTGCTTAAATTGCCTTCTTTTACTGCCTTGGCAAAAAACACAAACCCTAAAACAAGCCATAGGAATCCTAATGCATCTTCTTCAAAGAAACCAGCCATTGTCCTGTAAACAAAGCTTGGGACAACTGCTGCAAAAAAAGCCATTGCATAACCTGTTTTTTTGTTGAATAATTCTTTTCCTAAAAAATACATTGCAACGCTTATCAGTGCTCCGAAAAAAGCAGGGGCGAATTTGACAAATAAAATCCATGAATCTTTTGAAAATCCGGTTAAGCCGTTTCCTAAAGTGAGAATGTTGTATAATATGGCGTTGAAAACCCAGAAAAAAGAGCTTTTAAGCGGGGGCAAAATGTCAAGATAATAGTAAGCCATTGGGTCCAGGGTTAAAAATTGCCCTTGAGCATAATAACTTGCAATTCGTGCATGAAAGTAGGAATCAAAGGCAAACATTAAATCAAACCGCATTAAATGCGCCCTTATGGCAAACGCCAGAAGAAACAGCAAAAACAGAATGAAAATTGTTTTTTTGTTAGAATATGCTTTTTCTTTTATTTTCTCAAAATCCAATGCCATCATATCCCTCTAATAGTACCAAGAATACATATAAGTAACAGTTTTAAATTAATTCTTTT
>JBDRGO010000076.1:0-7192 GCA_043817715.1 Candidatus Iainarchaeum sp.
GTTTGATACCAATTAAAGAATACTGCTAAAGAATGCACTAACAAAAAAATTAACACATAATCCAATGCCTGAAAAGCCATAAAATAATTATTTCCAGATCAAGAAATAAACTTATCTGAAAACCATTTAAAAAAGGCAATAAATACATCCACTACAAGTTGAACAGAAACCATTACCAGAATTACTTCCTGTGAAAAATAAGCATTAGCTAAAAACAAGCCAAGTGCTCCATTTATATGAAAAGCACTTAAAGAAAAAGCAATTTTGTCTTTTCTATTATTAGCCAAAAACAATCCTGAAAGCATCAGTAAAAACATTAAAAGAACTACAAAAATAATTATTGGAATGAATGACTGAAACTGCAAAAAAGAATTCCTGTTAACTGAAACAATTATTGCAACAATCAAAAAAATAAATAAAATAACTAATGCAGAAAAATACTTTGAATGCTTTTCTAATTTATTCCAAAAAAACTTTTTAACCAAAAAAGCAAGCACTACAGGAATTAAAACAAGTTGAATCAAAGTTAAACTTAAAGAAACATAATCAAATGAAACCGTTTCTTGAATTGCAATAAAAACCAATAAAGGAATATAAATAAATGAAAGCAAATGACTTAAAACAGTGAAAGCCAGAGAAAGTTCATTATTGCCTTTAAGGATATCGCTTAAAACAACATTCAACATGCCTGAAGGAACTGCAACCAAAAGAAGTCCTCCTAACGCAAATTCAGGAGAAAAAAACGACAGTACAAAAAAAACAATTAAAGGAAAAATTAATTTAATTAAAACAAATCTTGAACCCAAATACTTGAAATTTTTCAAATAATGAAAAAATAATTCAAAATCAACTTTAAGAGAGGCAATGAAAATAACTACTGCAAGAAGAAAAAGAACCAAATACTCAAATGAAGAAAAAAAAGGAAAAAAAATTCCTAAAACAATTGCAAAAACAATTAATGGTGCAAAATGAGTTTCAATTAATTTATGAACCAATTAATTCACTTTTTTCGTGTAACTAAATAATTGCTTAATTCAATTAAAAAATTTTTTGCAGGGGTTTTAATTCCGGCTTTTTCAATTGCATCAAATGCCTCGGCAATTAATGCAAGTGAAAACAATTCACTGTATTCCAATGCCCCTGAATCAATTAATGCTTTTTTTGCTTCAGCAATCTGCTTTTGCGATGCATGGGAATTATTGAATGCATTAAGGAACTGCTTTTTATGATTCTGTTTTGCCTTATTCAGCATAAACCATGCAAGCAAGGTTTTTTTTCCTTCAGTAAGGTCATCAGAAACTGATTTGCCTGTTTTGGAACCGAACAAACCAAGCATATCATCATGAATCTGGAAAGCAATCCCCGTAGGCACGGCATAACTGCTTAAGTCAGTTAATTGCTTTTTTGATGCCCCTGCCAAAATAGCCCCCAACTGCAAGGGACCGTCAATAGTATATTTTGCTGTCTTGAATTCCTGAACCATTAAAACATCTTTTTCCTTAAAAGATTTGCTGTTTTCCAGCAATATATCCAGTTCCTGCCCTACTGCGGTTAATTTGTTTATTTCCATTAATTTCTTTACAGCTTCACAGGTTTTCTTTGAATCAAATCCTGCCTCAATCAATGATTCAACAGCCAATGAATGGGTTAAGTCCCCTGCAATAATTGCCTCATTTTCCGAAAAACGCTTTAATGCATTTAAAGGGACTTTTCCGAAATAAATTGATTCAATTTTTTTATGAAAAGATTTTTTTCCCCTTCTTGTAATTGACTGATCCATTACATCATCATGAATCAATAAATATGACTGAAGCAGTTCCAATGCAATTGATGCCTTAACTATCCTTGAATCGATTTTTCCATTCACTGCCTCAAAACCGATTAAAACAAGTATTGGGCGGATTCTTTTCGCAGGGCGCGAAGTGAATTCCTTTAATTCAGAAATCATTTTCTTTGAACTTGGGGAGAATAAGCTGAATTCCTTTTCCTTTTTTTTGAAAAAAGAAATTAATTCCTTTTCAATTCCTTTCTGGCATTCTTTCAGTTTTTTTTCAAAACCCATTTAAATTCACTTAATTGTTTTTTCAATTCCTTTTTCAAAAAATTGCCGAAAGCAATTTCATAATTCACTTTTAAGATAATTGAATGCAGAATGCGCGGCAATTGCGCCGGTTGCCGCAGAAATAATTATCTGCTTTAACTGGAACAAATCAATTATGTCGCCGCAGACAAATGCACCCTTAATGTTTGTTTTCATTTCATTGTCAACTTTAACCAAATCATTTTGGGTTAATTCAATTCCCAACTGCTTCGGCAGTTCATTGTTCGGAAGCTGGCCTACCTCAATAAACACGCCGTCAATTTTCATTTCCTTTAATTTCCCTTTCTGGATTAATGCAACTGATTCAAGCTTTTCTTTTCCATTAAATTCCTGAATTTCTGAATTAAATAAAATTTCAATTTTCGGCTCTTCCATTACTTTTTTCTGCCAGATTGGCTCTCCACTAAAAATATCTTTCCGATGAATCAAATACACTTTCTTTGAATGCTGTGCAAGCATTAATGCGCCGGTTAAAGCAGCATCCCCTCCCCCGACAACAGCAGTTGTTTTGCCCTTAAAGAATGCCCCTTCACAGGTAGTGCAGTAACTGACTCCTTTTCCCAATAATTCTTTTTCCCCTTTTGCGCCAAGTTTTTTTGAACGCTTTCCAACTGCCAAAATAACTGTTTTTGCAATGAATTCGCTTGAAGGAGTTTTTGCAATAAAATAATTTTTTTCTTTTTTTAATTCAGTTACTTCTTCAAACTCAATTTTTACCCCCAATTCAGTTACCTGATTAATCAACTGATTAATGAATTCAGCCCCTGAAATTGATTTAATGCCGGGATAATTTTCAATCCAGACAGCATCACCTGTCTGACCAAAACTTTTTCCTAAAACAAGGGTTTTAAGGTTATAGCGCTGGGCATAAAGGGCGGCAGTCAATCCTGCCGGACCCATTCCAATGATAAGAACATCAAATTTATCCACCAATACAAAAACCCCTTAACAGCACCAGCCACAAACATCTAAAGCGAATTTAATAAAATCCCCTTGTTTCCATTGCCTTAGCCAGTTCCTGAATTGAATAAATATATGCCGATTCCCTTAAAGTGCATTTTTCTGAATTGCATGTCTTAAGCAAATTATTGAATGCCGAAATCATTTTTTCCTTTAATTTTGCATTCACTTCATTCTCTGGCCAGTAATAACCATACCTGTTCTGCACCCATTCAAAATAACTTACACTTACTCCGCCGCTGTTTGCCAAAACATCAGGAACAACAATTACCTTGTTTTTAGTTAAAATTTCTTCTGCTTCAGCTGTTGTAGGTCCGTTAGCCAATTCCAGAATTAATTTTGCCTTAATCTTTGAAGCATTATCTTTAGTAATTGCATTTTCCAAAGCAGCAGGAACCAAAACACTTACATTTAATTCAAGCAAATCCTCATTAGAAATTTCTTTTGCATTAGGAAAACCTTTCAATTGCTTGTTTTTTTTCTTGTAATCAATTGCTTTTGAAACATCAATTCCTTCAGGATTATAAATTCCTCCCTTGGAATCGCTTAAAGCAACAATTTTGAATCCTTCCTTTTCCGCAAGCAAGCCAAAAAACTGGCCAGCATTGCCAAAGCCATGAATTGCACAGGCTTTGTCAGTAATATTGAATGCTTTCACTGCCTCCAATAAAACAAATAATCCTCCTCTGCCTGTTGCCTCGCCTCGCCCCAAAGAACCGCCAAAATTCAATGGTTTACCAGTAATAACTCCTAAATTTAATTCTCCAGAAAGCTTTGAGTATTCATCAGCCATCCAAGCCATTATCTGAGGAGTTGTATTAACATCAGGAGCAGGAACATCATTTTTTTCCCCTATTAATTTATGAATTGCTTTAATATAATTTCTTGAAAGTCTTTCCAATTCTCCTGTACTTAATTCTTTTGGATTACAACAAATTCCGCCTTTGCCTCCGCCATAAGGAACTCCACAAACAGTGTTCTTAATTGTCATCCAAAAAGCAAGTGCTGTTACTTCATCCAAATTAGTATCAGGATGATATCTTATTCCTCCTTTTGCAGGGCCCCTTGAATCATTAAACTGAACCCGGTAGCCTTCAAAAACTTTCAGTTTCCCGTCATCCATTTTGACCGGAATGTTTACAATCAAGCTTCTTTTTGGCTTTCTTAAAGCAACCAAAATTTCCGAAGAAACTCCTTTCACTTTTTTTGCTGCAGAATCAAACTGCTTTAATCCATTTTCAAAAACTGGTCCATATTCCATCCAATCCACTCCTTTAATTCATTTTTTTAATTTCCTTATCCAATTCAGTTTTATTAAAACCGACAATTATTTTGCCATTAAAATCAATTACAGGAACTCCCTGCTGATTAGATTTAACAATCATTTCCTGCGCTTTTCCCTCATCAGCAGAAACATCAACTTCCTCAAAATCAACTCCTTTCTGCTTCAAATACTGCTTTGCCATAATGCAATAAGGGCAGGTATTTGTCGAATAAACAAGTACAGCCATAACACAAACCCCCTAAATTAATACTTAAAAAAGATAAACAAAACGTTTAAAAAAAGGATAAAAGAAGAAAAAACTCGTTGTTTTAATTCTTTTATTCATTAATTATTAAGTGAAATATATGTTTATTCCAGTAATTTTAGGCACTGCAAGAAAAGAAAGGCAATCAGAAAAAGTTTCCGAATTTCTCCTTGAATTAATTAAAAAACAAGGAATTGAAACAGAATTAATTGATGTAAAAGATTACAGAATTAATGCAACAGATAATTCCGGAAATATTCCTGAAGCAAAAAAATGGAGAGAAAAATTAATGAAAGCAAATGCATTAATCCTTGTTTCACCAGAATACAATCATTCCTTTCCAGGAGAACTGAAAATATTTTTAGACATGCTTTATCCTGAATATTACCAGAAACCAGTTGGTTTCTGCACAGTTTCAATGGGCCCATACGGAGGAATAAGGGCAGCAGAACAGTTAAAGCATTTAGCAACACATTACGGAATGAATCCAGCAATGAAATCAGTCCAGTTTGCAAACATAAGGGAAGAAACAAAAGAAACAATAAAAAAATATGAAAGCTTTGCCAAAGAATTGATTCAGGAACTAAAGGAATTAGCAGAAAAAATAAAATAAAAAAAACAATTAAAACAAAATTAAAACAAAAAGTAAATTAAAACAAAAAGTAAATTAAAAATTCAAAGTGAACCAATTTGAAAGAAATTCATTTAGTAACAAAAAACCAGCATAAAATAGAGGAAATGCAGGCAATACTGAAAGAATTCAATATAAAAGTAAAGGCAGTGAAAAAAGAACTGCAGGAACCGGATTTAGGAAGCTTGGAATTAATTGCAGAAGAAAAAGCAAAACAGGCATTTCAGATTGTAAAGAAACCGGTTATTGTTGAAGACACCGGAGTATACTTTTCAGCATACAATAATTTTCCAGGAACACATGCAAAAAGAATTTTTCTAGGAATCAAGTTAAATGGATTGATTGCATTATTAAAAGCGGCAAAAAATAAGGAAGGGTTTTTCAAGACAGTTGTCTGCTACTATGACGGGCAAAACTTCACTTCCTTTGAAGGAAAATTAAACGGAAAATTTTTAATTAAAGCAAGAAAGCCGAAAGCAGATAGGTTGCCTTATGAAAAACTATTCATTCCAAATGGAAGCAGAAAAGCTTTGGTTGAATTAACTAAAAAAGAAAAAAATGAAATCAGCCACAGGGCAATTGCAACGAGGAAATTCGGGAAATGGTTTAAATCGTTCGATTAAACGAACGATGGTTTTTTAAAAAGAACGATTGTTTATTTTTTCATGTCTTTTTTGGATAAAACAGTTGATTTCAAAATACTTGGGTATTTTTTCTCTTTCCCTTTAAAAGAATTCTTTGTCAAGGAATTAAGCAGGAAACTAAAAATTAGCTCCAGCTCTGCAAGCAACATATGTAAGCAATTAAAAAAAGAGAAACTTCTTTCAAGCAAAACACATGGCAATCTCTTGCTTTATAAGTTGAATAGGGATAACCCGCAGGTATTGGAGCTTGGCAAAATATTTTTATTAAAAAAATTAAACAAAATCGGGTTTGTTGAAAAATTTTTGGCTGAAGACCATGAAATAATTTCTTTGGCTATTTATGGTTCCTTTGTTCAGGCAAACAATGCTGAAAAAAGTGATTTGGATTTGCTGGTTATTACCGCTTCCGAAAAAAATTTTTCACTTATTTCAGATAAATTAAGTTCAAAATTAAGAGTAGAAGTTAAGCCAACAGCATTCAAACCAATTGAATGGAAAAAACTTGCAAAAAACAAAGACCCGTTTTATCTTCAAGTGATTAACGCCCATTTGCTGCTTTATGGAAATAAACTGGTGATTTAAATGGCTGAAGAATTGTTTGAAGAAGGGCTTCTTAAAAGAATAAACCCTTCGGATAAAATTGCCAACAAATCTTTTGAAAAAGCAGAAAAAAACCTTGAAGAGGCATTAAAAATATTTGAAATAAAATTATTTGAAGTGACAATAAGCAGAAGCTATAAAGCGGTTTTTCATGCATTAAGGACATTGTTATTTAAAGAAGGAATAAAAGAATACAGCCATTATGCCCTAATAAAATACATCAAGGAAAAGTATGCCAACGAACTTGGAACAAGCATAATCAACCAGCTTGATTCATACAGGATAATCAGGCATAAAATCGAGTATGGATTTGACTCAAAAGCAACTGAAGAAGAAGCGGAAGATGCAATTGAATTCGCAAGAGAGATTCTGGAGAAAACACGGGAAATCATAAACAAATAAAATCAGCCACAGGGCAATTGCAACGAGGAAATTCGGGAAATGGTTTTCTGAATAAAAACAAATCTTTACTGAACCACTACTCTCATTTCTTTTTTGCTTTCAGGAATGAACCTGAGGATTTTTCCTTTTTTTAACCCGTAAAACTCGCTTAAATCCGAAGGAAAGGTCACTCCCTTGCTTCTGCCGGTTGAAATCACCGGCCTCTGAAAAGAAAAATGCCCTTTGATTTCTTTTTCCGAGTCAATCATCTGCTTCCTTGAAACAAAATCCGTTTTGCATTTAGCTCATTTAGAATATGGCTGTGATTTCTGAATTATTTTTCCTT
>JBDRGO010000077.1:0-2412 GCA_043817715.1 Candidatus Iainarchaeum sp.
CCAAGACTCTTCAGACTCAAGTGATTCTTCAGATTCATCTGACGATTCAGATTCAAAAGCAGATGATTCAGATGACGCAGACTCAGCAGATGACGCAGACGATTCTTCAGATGACTAATTTGAAGAAGATTAACTGAAACAGGAAAAAAAAGGAATAATTCAATTTCCTTTCTATTTCTCTTTTTTTTATTTTATTTTTCTATAGAAACACTTTTATTTATCTATAGCTTTATCTTAATATGAATTTATCTTTTCAAAGTTTAACTGATTCAGTCCAAAAAGATTCTTCAGCCAAAGTATTAGTTCTCTCTAATCTGATTACAATTGTTTTGGCAGTAGTTTTCAGCTGGAGCATAATGATTATTTTGTGGAGCTACTGGCTTCAAAGCGTCATAATCGGTTTCTTTAATTTCTTCAAGATTTTAACTTTAAAGGATTATTCAACTGAAGGAATGAAAATCAGCGGAATGAGGGGCCAGCCTGCTGCAACAACAGGAATAAAGATCTTTATTGCATTCTTTTTTGCTTTTCATTACGGCTTCTTTCATTTAGTTTACTCGTTTATTTTGGGGGCTTTTACTTTTGCCTCTCAGGCAATAACTTTCACTGATTTAAATTTCATTTTATTAGCTGGAATAATTTTCTTTTTCAATCACTTGTTTTCCTTTTTGTATTTTAAATCCAAGCCCCAAAAGAAAGCAAATATAGGGACAGTAATGTTTTTCCCTTATGCAAGAATTATTCCAATGCATTTAACAATCATTTTCGGCGGAATGTTTTTGTATTTAGGAATTGGATCGGTTTTTGTTCTAATTTTATTCCTTGGATTAAAAACTGTTGCAGATCTGGTAATGCATTCAATTGAACACAAAGAACAACTTTTGTAAAAAGTTGTATCAAAAACGGCTTCCGCATAACTTTAAAAACAATTTTAGACTATTTTTCTATTGTTGCTTATGAGAAGGGATGGACAAATACGCCATACATTTTACCTCTAATTTAAGTAGTTATTTAAACATTCTTCAATTATTTATTTTATTAAATTCATTTTTTTGGGCGCGTAGCTCAGCCTGGTTAGAGCACTGGTCTTATACACCAGGAGTCGGGGGTTCAAATCCTCCCGCGCCCAAACCTTTTTACAAAAAGGTTTATCAAAAAAAGTGGCTTACGCCATACCTTTTCTTTGAAAAGGTTTAACAAGAATAAATGTGGTTAAATGACTTTGGAAAATTATTCGCTGAAAAAAGAAGAAGAAATCAGAAAGTACTGGATCAAAAAAAAGGTTCCTGAAAAAGTCAGGAAAACAAGTGCAAAACAAAAAAACTACTTTTATTTCATGGACGGGCCGCCATATGCAACAGGCCATATCCACATGGGAACCGCATTAAATAAAATACTGAAAGATGTTGCAATAAGGTATAAGAGAATGAAAGGATTTAATGTGTTTGACCGCGCAGGATATGATACGCATGGCACTCCAATTGAATTCCAGGTGGAAAAAGAGCTTAAAACAAAATCAAAGCAGGATATTGAAAAGTTTGGTGTAGAGAACTTCATTAAAAAATGCAGAAAATATGCAACAGAATTCATTGACCAGCAGAATGCAGAATTTGATAATCTTGGAGTATGGATGGACTGGGAAAACCCTTATATTACTTTGAAAAACGAGTACATTGAAAGCATTTGGTGGACTTTCAAGAAAGCAGAAGAAAAAAAATTATTGTATTTAGGAAAATACTCTGTTCATGTCTGCCCCAGATGCGAGACAGCAGTTTCATTCAACGAAATTGAATACATTAAGCAGACAGATGAATCAGTTTACGTTAAGTTTCCGTTAAAAGACAAAAAAAACACTTTTTTGATTATCTGGACCACTACTCCCTGGACTCTGCCTGCTAACACCGGAGTAATGGTTCATCCTGATTTTGAGTACTCTGAAATAGAATTAAGCAATGGTGAAAGATGGATTATTGCAAAAGAGTTAACACAAAAATTAATGGATGCAGTTGAAGCAGGCTTTACAGAAAAAAAAGTATGGAAAGGAAAAGAATTGGATGGAATGAAATATGAGAATCCTCTTTATAAGAATTTGAAATTGCCTGACATGAGCAAAGGATACAGAATAGTGTTAAGTTCCCGTTATGTTAATTTAGAAGAAGGAACTGGCTTGGTTCATACTGCTCCAGGGCATGGAAAAGAAGACTTTGAAGTAGGAAAAGAAAATAACCTTCCATCTCTTTCTCCGGTTGAACTAAATGGTTTAATGACAGAAGAAGCAGGAAAATACCAGGGAAAAAAAGCAAGAATAGTGGATGAAGAAATTGTTTCTGACTTACAGGAAATGAATTTACTAATTTACAAGCACCCTTATACTCATGACTATCCTGTCTGCTGGAGATGCAAAACTCCTTT
>JBDRGO010000078.1:0-7944 GCA_043817715.1 Candidatus Iainarchaeum sp.
AATTTTTCTGCTGAAGGCGAACTTATTGGCTCATATGCTCCAAATGAATCATAAGGGTTTTCTAATCGAACTGAATTGTTCACATGCTGTTCGCTTGTGGGGCATTCATTTGTCCAATCCCCTGTTTTTGGATTATTCGGATTGTCCCTTGGATTGCATCCTGTATCACAGAAACCTAATTTCATTTGTTTCATCTGGTTTATTGCAGATGTATCTCCAATTATTTCATCCCTTAATTGTTTTGCCCCTGCTAATGCCTTAAAGTATCTTATGGGGACATATAACTGGATGTTTCCCCTTGGAAGAATCGGCTGTTCCAGTGTCCTGTTTGTTGTTTCGCTTTTAACGCTTACAAAAGGGAATGCTTCATATAATTCTGCGCTTATTCCTGTTAAGTCAAGGTTAATGTAAAAGCTTCCGTTGCATGAATCAAATTCTCCTGAATCGCATTCAATTAACTGAAGAAAATTTCCTTGGTTTGCGGATTTTTCAAATGCCGCCTGAATTGCTTTTTTCAGTTCATCAGTGTTTTTCACATTCTTTATTGTAATTGAATATCCTCTCGGGTCATCTGCATCAAGCATTGTTGAGGCAAGGCTTGAAGCCAATGCAGCTGCAAAGCCTTCAACTCTTGGGCTGTTTTGCCCTTGCGGAGTTATAGTTCCGCTGCTTACAAAAAACTGTTCAACAAATGATGTCTGTATTTCTTCCCAGTCATCAGTGTCTTTATTCAAAAAGTAAACATTTTGCTGGTCAGTGAAATATCTTTCAAGCTGCTGCCTTACGGAATAATTGAATGTCTGAAGCGCATCCGCCCTTGACAAATCAGCTATTGCCTGCAGTTCCTGCTGTTCCTCCAAATCATCAATTATTTTTGTTGCAGTGCTTTCAGTTTGAATCATTGAATTCACCATTATTATCCCCAGCACAATCAAGATGAATGAAACAAGCGCAGTGAATAAGGTGAATCCCCTGCAGGCAGAAACAAATTGTTTTCCCATATGCTTTAATTAATAATAAAAGAAATATAAAAGAATTATTGTTTGGGTTTTTTTTGGTGTTTAATTAATATTAAAAGTTTTTGAAAATTTTTTTATTGAATTTTTTTTTTTATTGGAATTATTTGAGAAGAATTTTTTTTTTATTGGAAAGAAATTGAAAGGGAAATTATTTGAATTAATTTTTTTTAATTAATAATAAAAAGAATTGAATTAAATTTGTTGTTAAAAAAATAAAAAAAGAGAAAGCAGGAATTAGCTTGCCTGCACTTTCCATAATCCTGATTTGTCAAATGCCTGCCATTCAAAGAATTCTTCTGTGAATTTTTGATTATAACTGATGCCGTCAGAATCATATGCTTTTAAAACGCATTCAATTTCGTTTTTGGTCAGCAAGTTTTCTTCTCCTTCTGCGCATTCACTTGAATTCATTTTTTCATATAACCTATCAACTGCGCATGCGAGGCTTTCTTCAATTCCTGTTTCTGCATTGCATCCGAATAAATTATTTTTCTCTTCCGGATAACCGAATCCTGTTTCCATTATTCCTGCGGTTACAACTAATGCAGGAGGAATGTTTCTTTTTCTTGCTGCATCTGTAATTAAAGTTATTAATGGAATTTTATTGATTTTTTTGATGTATAACATTTTTAGATGGCTTCCTCTTCCGTCAACGTTTTCTGTTTTGCTTTTAACCCATGGAATGAAATCTGTCACTGTTAATGGTTTTTTGTATGAGCCGTCGCATACAATCCATAATTGTTCTGGTTTCAGGTTTTTCGGCAGTTCTTTTTCCGGAACAAGTGTTGTTCCGTCTGCAAGGTTTCCATTAAAGAAATCAATGTTTACTTTTTTGTCTCCGGTAATTTCTTTTCCTAATTTAAATGAATAAAGTGTTCCTTTTATTGCATTTCCATTATTGGTTGATACAATGCTTACAAATTCTTTTTCGTTTTCATCCAAGAATGTGTTTTTTTCTTTGGTTGTTGCAGTTCCTTCTGTTTTGGCTGTTGGATCTGTTTTTGCAACCAGTGAATCATATCTTTTCTTTTCAATAAAATTTCCTGTTATTGATGGAACCGCTCCAAAGATTCCTTCTTTTAAAAAGTTTCCCACGCCTTTCAGGATATCAAAGCCAAATGCCCCGGGCCTGCTTATTGTCTGTCCTGCTCTTCTCAGCATATTGCTTAAACTTCTTCTTCTTGAAATTGCTGCAGTTTTTTCTGTTGCTTCTGCAGCAAGTTTCTGAATAGTTTTTTCTGTTGCTTCTTTTCCGTATTTTGCTGTTGTTAATCCAAGAGCAGTGCTTCCGTCTTTTGTAAGGGCGGTTCCTAATTCTGCAGTGAATTTTTTTCTGATGCTTTCTGCTGCTTCTGCGCTAAGAGCTAACTCTGTTTTTCCTGCAGTAACAACTCCTGTTGTCGGATGAGTTGAAGAAGGAGTTATAACTGTATCAATTCTTGATTTAATGGATTCTTTTAATGAACCAATTTCAGAATCAATACCAGCAGCGCCTCCTAATCTTGTGTCAATATTTCCCTTAATTGAGTTAGCAATGCGTGTAGCTATTTCATCTTTTTTTGCTAGTATTGCGGCGTCAACGGTATCTGCAATGCTGTCTTTTAAAACTATGATTTCTGCTTCAAGTACTTTTTTGCTCATTGTTTCTGCTGCTGTTTTTATTTCTTTTGTGAATGCTTTCTTTGAATTTGTTAATAAGAATGATTCTGCTTTAAGGTCAAAGCTGGTGGCGGTTTCTCCTATTGCTTCATTTATTGCGTTTTCAAGTGCAGTTTGTGTGAACTGTCTTCCTTTTGTCAAAAAGTCAGGGCTGGTTTTTAATACTTTAAGCCTTTTACTAAGTTGTTCTTGGAATGCTAACCTGAATTTTTTCGCTTCTGATGCAGTAAGGTTTTTTCTTAAATTCATTTCCATTTCTTTTGATGCCTGTGTTGCTAATGCATCAATTCCTCCGTTTAATTTTGAAATTCTTGGATAATATTTTGTTATCATTGCTTTCATTGTTCCCTGGTCAATTCCTTCATCAATTATTAATTCATCTTCTTCTGTTGGTTCCTCAACAAAGAAATCAAGAAGTGATTTTCCTGCACCTTTAATTGCGTCAAACACTCCTCTCACTTGTTTTATTACTGGGAATTCTTTTAGTGAATCCCAGATTCCTGACATGAATTCTTTTGCTTTAATAATCCAAGGCCTTATTGCTTCAAGTGCTTTGCTTCCTGTTTCAGTTGTTGCCATAAACTTTGGAAGATATTCTCCGCAGTCAAAAACAAGGTCTGCTATTGCAAACATTCCATGCCTTGGAATATTAATTAATGCAGAAGTTCCCACGCATGCTGTTGCACCCCATCCGACTGCGTTTCTTCTTAATTCCGGATACGGATCTTTTTGAATTTTTTCTTCTGCTTTATCGCTTAGTTTTCCGCCTGCTGCTTCCAAATTTCTTTCAAATAATGTGCTTAATTCAATTGTTTTTAATGGAATTAAGTTTGGTTCTCCTTCCCAGTAAAGCACTGTAAAGTATTCATCCTGAAGCTCATCTTTTTTGCTTTCTTCTAATGCTTTTTTCATCACCTCTTCCGGATGCATTGCGCATGCTTTTAACTGTATTTCTGTTTCATTTTTTTGCTGGAGCGTGCTGTCTGCGGTAATTGTTATTTTGTCTCTTTCCTTTAATTCAAAGAATTCCTGTGTTCCTGTCCCGCATGCCTTTAATTTTGCGGTGAATTTTCCTTTTGAATCCTTTTCTTTTGACTCGGTTAATTCAATTTCTTTTTCATTGATTTTTTCCATTTTTTCATTCCTGATTATTAAATTGTCAATTCCTTTAATTTCGTCCTCTGATTTTTTAATGGTTAATTTGACTGTGTCTTTTCTCATGCTTTCAATTGTGAAATCAGTGCAGTATTCTTTTCCAATCATTGCAAACAATGGCTTGTCTGCCTTTAATTCAAGTTTTTCAGCGAATTTATTCTGCATGTCTGCCCTTATTTCTTTCCTGTCTTCTGTTATGCATATTCCTTTTTTGAATGAGCCGTTTGCAATTGATTTCAATACCCCTGCGGCTTCTCCTGCAATTTTTTTGTTTGTTTCTTCTGTTGCATTTTCTTGGTTTAAAATAATTGCTTCAATTTCTGCCGGGCTTGTTTCCGATATGTTTTTTTCAATCCTTAAAACCATTAGTTTTGAATATGTCTGCCCTGTTTTCAGAATCAAATTGTTTCCTGCGCCTGATTCAGTAAACCTGTTCTCTGAATCAAGCAATTCAATTGCAAGCGGTTTTCCTGTTTCATTTAATTGTTCTGATTCTGATTGGATTGTTGCAAGCCATGTTCCTTGCTCTGAATCAACTGATATTCCTTTGTCTTTCGGCAAAAAATTCATTATGTTCTGGATTTCCGGAGCGCATTGATTTGTTTTTCTTTTGTCTGTGTTCATGAACTGCAGTTCCACCCTGATGTATTCAGGCATTAATTTGTTGTCCCTTGCCCCGATATCTCCGTCAATTTTAACTGAGTATATTCCGCATCCTTTGAAGTTATCCGCCAAAAATATCTGGTTGCTTCTTACTTCGTTTTGAATGTCAATTCCTGAGTAATTTGTCACCCTGAAATTGCTTATGGATGTGTTCTGCATTTTTTCCTGAAGAAGTTCAGCGGTTACATTGTCATGCATTAAGTAAACATTGAATTGTTCTGTATCAATTAAGTAATCAAATTTGCATAATCCTCTTTGTGAATCTGCTGTATCGCATCCTGCTTTTTGCGCGTCATTTCCATACCTTAATGCCTTTGTTTTGGCGTCATTTATTTTGTCCTGTATTTTTTTAACCAAATATTCCGCCAATAGGGATGCATCGCAGTATTTTTCATTGCAGTTTCCTCCTGAAGAAATTTCAGGAAGGTAAATTTCTTTTTTTTCCTGTGAATCGCATATTGGTATTTCTTTTTTGAATGAAGCTTTTGAATCAGAGTAAGCTGCTTTGCCTAATTTGATTGTTATATTTAATGGATTGGATTCAATCCATGAATTGCTTCTTGCAAGATATCCCCTGAATATTAACTGTGTCTGGCTGCCCATTTGCTCTGTGTTCCATTCCTCATTTATGTTTAAAATCAATGTAAGTTCTTTTGATTCATTCGGCATTAAGGTTAAGTCTGTGGGAGTGAAAAGCAGTGAATTTGAGCCGAATAAATTAGGGTAAATTTCCCTTATTCTTACTTCTTCGACGCATTCATTCCTTATTGTAATGTTTTTTGTAATTGATTTTGACAGTGATTCTTCTTCAAATATTATGTTTGTGCCTTTTAATTTCAGGCATTTTTCAGGGCTTACATGGGCGGTTACGTAAATCGGCCCGAAATCAATTATTTTTCCGTTAATGCGCCCTGTTAGTTTTACCTGGCTTAGGTTTGCAATGCTTGCTTTTTCATCTCTTATTGCCCTGATGCTTAATGCAGGCGCCGGCATAAGGGTTTGGTTTTTCTTTATTATTGGAAAGCTGTTCGGGTAAACGCTTATTTGTGTTGCATTCTGCGTATACTGTGCTAAAATGCTTAATTTCAAGTCAGTTACATCTTCTTCCCCGATGTTTTTGATGAATAAGGGGAATGTTGCTGGAATGTTTTCTCCGCCTGATTTGCTTGTTAAGTAAATGTCTATTGTCCTGTTTACAAGCAATGCATATTGTGCGTCCCAGAAAATCACTTCCAGTGGAAGCACTGCCGCTGCAGGGCTTGATTTGAATAAAATATTGAATTTGAATGTTTTTTTCTGCTCGTAATTTCTCATTAATCCGTTTGTTACTTTTATTTTAATTGTCTGCTGGCTTTCACTGCCTGTTGAAGAGCCTAATTCAATTTCTTCTGCTTCAATTGTTATCTGGTCTGTTCCCGTGCTTAAAGGCACTATTTGTGGCTTTAAATGAATTGAGTGCGTGCAGTTGTTTTTAACGGTTAATTCAATTTCTTTTGAATCAGTTGTTGCCCCGTAAAATTCCCCTGAATAAGGGTTGTTGTAGTATGTTCCTGTGCTTTCATATCCTTGGTAATAATTTTCATTTGTGTTTTCTGCAAATGCATTCGGCACTTCCTGTGAAGGCATTGGATTGTATATTCCGCTATTGGCGTAATTTTCCCTTTCAAGGTTGCTTGTTGCAAAAAACACTGCGAGTTTTTCTGTTGAGAATTCCAGGCAGGAAGGGTCAATTTGGGGGTTGAACTGGATGTTGATTTCTGTTTTTGCGCTTACAAAGTATTTTCCCCTGATTTTTCCTTTTACTACAAGCTCTGCCTGTGCGCTTTCTGATTCATTGGAGCCGGTGTATTCCGCAATTAATTCGGCTTTTTGGCTTGAATTAGGGTAAATCGCTATTAATCCCCCGAAGCTTAATTTAATGTCATTAGGGTAATTTTTCGGCTTAATTAATTGTATTTCAAGGTCCTGGATTGTTTCGCCTGAAAGGTTTTCAATTATGAATGAATCTTTTTTCTGCTTTGAATCTGATGGAATTATTACTGTTATTTCTTTCGGCAATAGAAGCATTCCTTCCCTTGTTATTTCAAATTCTTTTTTCTTTGAATAATATCCTTCTGCTTTTACTTCAATTTCAATTGTTTCTGAATCAAATGAATTTTTCACTGAATATAATCCGTTTTTTCCTTTTCCAATTGAATCATTTCCTGCAATTGTTTTGATTAATTCCTTTTCCGAATAAATTTTTATTTCCGCATTATTTATTTCTTCGCCTTCGATTGATTCAGTTTTTATTTCAAAGTCTTTTCCGAAAACAAGCGGTTCAGGCAATGCAGTGAATTCAAGCTCTTTTTCTTCTTCAATTGAAAAAACAAATTCCTTATTCAATACGTCTTTTTCCGATAAAACCTGCACATTGATTTTTGTGTCTCCTGTTTTTCTTGTTTCAAAGAAAATTCTTGAAGAAGTTGATTCGTTTTCTTTTAATGGAATCTGCGGAGTTTCAATTTCTGTTTTCATTGTTTCTGAATTATTTGCAATTGGGCTGTTTCCTGCATCTGTTGAAGTGAATGAAAGCAATGGATTTGTTTTGTCTGTTGTGGCTTTTATTTTTGCATATTTGGTTTCCATTGGATTGAATTCAGTTATCAGTGAATAAGTTTTTCCTTTGACTGCCTTGAATTCATTGTAATTGAATTCTTTTCCGTCTTCATCAATGAATTTGAATGCCGCGCATAGATTTCCTGCGCATTCGCTTGAAGCAGAATAAACCATTATTTTTTCAGAATATGTTTCGGCATAAAGGCTTTGCTTTTCTTCTGTTCTTTCCTGTTCATTCAGTTCATTGTCCAATGGGTCCCTTAAATGTCTTGCCCCGATAACTGTTTCCGCCCTGTAATGCATTTCAAATGAATTTGAAAACCCTATTTCTTTTGCATTCACTTTTACCTTGATTGTTTTTGTTCCGCCTGAATTAAATTCCAGCTCTAAAAACTTGCTTTCTTCATTTGGAGTTCCTTCATTTGCATAATCTTCTGACATGTTTCCGATATTGTATGTTCTTCCGAAAAATGCTGTTGTTCCTGCAGCCTGATAACCTGTAATTCCTTCATCCATTGAATCAGCGTAAACTTCGTCATCTGAACCGATTCTTGCATGGAATAAATGCTTTAATTCCCCTTCTGCAAAATCAATTTTGAACTGAAGAATTCCTGTTTCTCCTCTTTTAAGTCCTGGAATTTTTTTTCCGTCAAGAGAATAAAGCCCTTCAAATTTGGCTTTTGGCGTAAATCCTGTTAAATCCCCTAAGGCAATTTTTACATTTGCTTTTTCCCTTCCGGTTAATTCAACTTCCTCTGAATAAGTCACTCCTTCACTTGAAGTGAATTCAACTGTTACAAAATCTGTTTCAGTTGCATCAAACCAGATTGTGCCTTCTTCAGGAATTCCT
>JBDRGO010000079.1:0-2484 GCA_043817715.1 Candidatus Iainarchaeum sp.
ATTCACCTAAACCATAAGCTGCTTCAATAATTATTTCATCCTTATTTTTTGTTATTGGATTAACTGTAAAAGCCACTCCTGCTGCGTCTGATTCAACCATTTTCTGAACAACGACTGCAACAGAAACTTTTTTTGCTGACAGTTTTTTTTCTATTCTGTAAAAAATGGCCCTTGGGGTGAATAATGAACCCCAGCATTTTTTGACTGCATTCAATAAACCTTTTTTCTGTATATGAGTATAAGTTTCCAGTTCTCCTGCCCAAGAAGAATCCTTTGCATCTTCTGCTGTAGCAGAGCTTCTTACAGCAACATAATTCATTTTTAGTGAATTGAATTCTTTGAGGATTTTTTCTTCTATTTCTTTTGAAATTTTTCCTTCAGAAATCTTTTTTCTTATTTTTTCTGAAGCTGAATTCACTGAATCAGTTTTTTTCGAGTTAACTTTTTTTAGTTCTTCTTCAATAAACTTTTCTAATTCATTTTCTTTGAGAAATAAATTAAATGAATCCACTAAAACAACAAAACCGTTTGGAACAGGAATTTTTGAGTTAAACATTTCTCCTAATTGCGCTCCTTTGCCTCCTGCAATTGAAACGCTTTTTTTATTCAGTTTTGAAAACGCCAGAACAAAATTCATTTCTTCACCTTCTTCAATATTTTTATTATTCCATGATTTGCATTAACATCTAATAAGTCTCCGTCTTTGATTACTTTTGTTGCGATTTTTGTTCCTATTACGCAAGGAATATTTAGTTCTCTGGAAACTATTGCAGCATGACAGGTAACCCCACCAATGTCTGTTACTATTGCAGAAGCTTTTTTCATTGCAGCCACTAAATTTGGATTGGTTGCATGAGACACTAAAATATCCCCTTGATTCATTTTAATCATGTCTTCAGGCAAATTAATTATTTTTGCAATTCCTTTAACCATGCCGGGAACTGCTGTACTGCCGTCTAATTCAGATAATTTGTATTCTTTTGGGTCAGGCGCCTGCTTTGCATAAAACTCTGCTTCCTTTCCAATTAAGGTCCTGCTTTTTCCATCAATGCAGACATAAACACTGAAATTAAATCTTTCATTTAATTCTTTTGCATTAAAATCTTTTCTTAGTATTGCTTTGCTGAATTCAGAAGGCCATATGCACCTAAGTTGATTCAGCGAAAGCCCTAATCTTTTTCCAAGCTCTTTCAAAAAAGGTTCATAAGAATAAAAAGAGCAGTATAATGCATCTTTTCTTAAGCCCTTCAAATAAACAGAATCCCTTAATATCTTAAACAGTTTCAAGTGCTTTTCATCAATTAAAAATTGTTTTATAAGATTCTGCTGTTTCTTCTTCACTTCATTTATTCTTTCAGTCATTTTATTTAAAAGTTCAGGCAGTTCCTGTTCATTTTTCAGCAAATCCTTTACCAGCAAAACAAAATAGTCTTTGTTCCACGGAGGCCCTATATACATATAAGAAAGCCAGGTGTATTTTCTGTAATGCAAATCAATTTCTTGATCAAGTTTTTTGTCCAGAGAAGGAAGCAATTCAATTATTTGTTTTGCATCTTTTTCCAGAAAAAGTTCTTTTACTTTTTTTTCATTCAGTATTTTTAAGGCAATTTCAATCGCTTCTTTTTCGTGCTTTAACTGAAAGGATTCCTTATGGGGGGTAGTCAATAAGCTGAATGTTTCTGAAACCTTTAAAGAAGAATTTTTTCTTTGAATTTGCTTATTCAAATAATCCTTTAAGTAATTTGAAAGCAGTTCATGATCCCATTCCAGAACAGTTGCATACATTCCAAGAACATGACATTTATTGTGTATTTTCATATGAAAAGAAAAAACTTTGTTTAATTCTTTGTCGGTTAATTTAGAAAAATCAGTTTTCTGTAATTTTTTTGAATTTTTAATTACCTCAAAAGATGTTTTTTCCAAGTCATTGTTTATTTTAATCAGCCAGTCAGGATTGCTTAAAGTTTTTTTCATCATTCTTTTTCCTGCTTCAGCAAATTGTTTTTTTGGCCAGCAAAAAAACAAGTCTCCTTTCCTGAACACGCATAATACATCAACATTTATTCCAATGTCTCTTGTCATGTCTTTTCCCCAGTAATTGAAAACAGCTTCAATCAAATGATAATGAGTTCTTGGGATTTCTTCTGCAATAAACCAGTCTCTTTTCATTTATTTAACCTCTTTAATAATCATTTTTTTATTCTTTTAATTATTCCTTTTGTAGCATTAACTTCTACTTTTTCTCCGTCCTTTAATATTTTTGTTGCTGATTTTGTGCCAATAACACATGGAATGTTCAGTTCTCGTGAAACAATTGCTGCATGGCATGTAATTCCTCCTACATCAGTTATTATTGCTCCTGCTTTTTTCATGGCAGGAACCAAATTTGGGTTAGTTGAATGAGAAACCATTATGTCTCCCTGATTCATTTTATGCATTTCATTTGGATGATTGACTACCTTTACTTTTCCTTTAACTAATCCA
>JBDRGO010000080.1:0-3414 GCA_043817715.1 Candidatus Iainarchaeum sp.
GTGATTTATGCATTGGTTTTAGTTCCATTAAGTTTGATTGTATTTAATGGAGTGCAATGGGTTTTATAAGACTAAAAAAAGGCGAGCAAAGCGAGCAGGTTTTCGCCAACCGTTTACTAATAACAAAGGGCATTAATTCGTAAGCTTTAACAAAGCAAATTCAATTAAATTCAATGAATTAAAACAATTCAATGAAGAAATTAATGCAATGAATTAAAACAATTCAATGAAGAAATTAATTTCAAAAAAGTTTAATTGTTTTTGCCCTAAACTATAAAAAGGTTGATTTAATGGAATTCAATGGGTTTTATAGGCAAAGAAAATGAAAAAAATAAAAGCAAAAGTATAAAAGTGAATTTATATTATAATTAAGCATATGAAAGAAGAAAAAGAACCTAAAAAAATTCCTTTAATTCCAATTGCAATAATTGTTTTGATTCTGGTTTTAGGCTATTTGTTTCTTTCAGCCCCTTCACAGGAAGAAAAATTCGTGGAATTGAATGATGGAACAGAGGTTTCAACCCAGTTTTATGATGATGAATTCCAGAACCTTCCTGCAGTTGACCCTGATACATTTATTCCAAAAACAGATTTAACTTTAAATGAATGCAAGGAAATGGATTCAGTTATCCTGAAAGAAGACTGCGTTAAATCAGTTGCAATAACTAATCAAAACCCCTTAACATGTGAAGAAATTGCTTCACAGGAAATAAAGGATTTATGCTATATTGATTTGGCTTTCTATTATGAAATGCCTGAATTATGCCTTAAATCAATGGAAGGAAAAAGCGACTGCATGCTTTCGCTTGCAGTAAAAACAAGGGACTCAAAATACTGCGAGAACACGGAAATTGAAAGGCAAACCTGTTTTGAAGCAGTAAGGGAAAACAATGAAAGCAAATGCTATGAAATAACTGACGGAAGATGGGAATGCAGAATGGCAGTGCAGGCAAGGGACTCAGTTAAATGCAATGAAATTGAATCAAAAAAAGAACCATGCTATTATTACCTTGCAACCGCAACACTGAATGAAAATTTATGCAGTAAAACAGGGGACGTACAGGACGGATGCTTTTTCAGGATTGCGTTGGATAAAAAAAACCCTGAAATATGCAAAAAATACCCTGAAGCAACACTTCAATGGACTGGAAACTGCATCGGATACATTGCATTTGAAAACAACAACATCAATTTATGCTATCAAATAGAGGATGCAATAGAAAAACAAAAATGCATTGAAGACATTCAATATGAATATGAAAGCGGAAATTAATAATTGAAAAACACCCATTAATTCCAGCGAAATTAATATCCCATAATTCTAACAAAATTCCCTTAATTCCCAAAAGATTAACCACCCTAATTTCCACAGAATTAACCTCTATAATTTCAACAAAAGTAAAATACTAATTCCCGCAAAAGTAACCTACTAATTCCAGCAAAATTAATCCTTCCTAATTCCAATAAAATTAACCCGCTCATGAGAAAGGATTAAAAAGAGTTTAAGGCATAAATTTAATACAAATTTTTATTTTAAAAAAAGGAGGAATAAAATGCCGCCAAAACCAGTACCAAAACCTAAACCAAGACCAAAACCAAAACCTATACGATATGGAATTGAAAGACCGGACATAATTATTGATGAAAACAGACCAAATATTATAATGAATAGAAAAAATCCAAACCTCACTGTTTGGGACGAACATCCTTCAGTTGCGCCTATAACATATAGAACTACACCAAAACCCAAACCAAAGCCAAAACCAGTGCCACCAAAGCCAAAACCAAAACCAATACCACCAAAACCAGGACCATAAAAGAAAGATTAATTTGGAGGCTACTAAAGGGGGGTGCTCTTCGAGCTAAAACAGTTAGATATAGGTTAAACCTTAGAATATTGGATGAACAGCATTATTAAAACACCCATAAAATATAGAACTAATCAGGATATAAACAAAAAAAATAAAATAATTGGAGAAATAAAAAATGCCACCCAAACCAAAACCAATACCGCCAAAACCTAAACCAATTAGATACCCAGTTCGTGGAAGAGACATACATATAGATATGGGAAGAGACAGAATTAATATTGACCGCCTTAATCCTGAAGTCAATGTTCAAGAAGGGGGTGAAACCGACATCCACGGACGCCCTCGTAGTCTTTCTCATGCCTCCGATCATGCTTATGTAAGCACTTATTTTAATGCAATTAAGGAACTTGAGGCAAGATGGGTTCCGGATGATGCTGACAGGCATAAACTCATTGCACAAAAAAGAGAAAAGCCAGTGAAAAGAATGGCTGAACGGCTACATTTTCTTACTAAAATTCCTGTTCTTGGTTTCTTTGCAAGGGCATTTATTGGAATAGGAGAAGAAGCTGCGCTTGCAAGAGTTGCAGGAAAAACAATTCCCTCATTATCTTCAAAAAAAGGAGGAATCGCAAGCAGAGTCACGACAGAGGAAAGAGGATTACATGAAAGAGAACAAGCAGGGATTATTGCAGCTGCCAATATTTTAAGAACCGGTTTAGGCATTGAAGAAGAACGGGCAATGAGTTTGGCAAAAGAGCTCGCAAAAAACCCTGAACTGAGAAACAATATGCTAATGAGAGCAAAAAACCTGGGAATTCATTAGTGAAAGCAAATGCCTTTATGTCATGAATGCAATGGTTCTTGCTGTACCCAGTTTCTTTATAGTGTAACCCATAAAGATATTCTGAGAATTGCTGAAACAATTAAGCTGCCCCCAGTTAATTTTTCAACAGCACACCCTGAAAAGTATGAAGATCACCCTGCTTTTTTATTAAATAACCTTTATCATACGCTTACAATAAACTCAACTCCCAATACAAACACATGCATTTTTGCAATTAAATTAAATGATATTTATAGGTGCGGCATTCATTCCTGCAGGCCATATGTTTGCAGATGCTACCCCTTTGGATTGAACAAAGAAAAATTAGAATATCTTAAACCATTTGTTTGCCCAAAGAAATGGTCTGCTGAAGGAAAAGAAAAAAAGCAGTATAAAAAAGACATAAAACAAATTTTGAAAGAAGGAAAAGAATACCAAAAGATTACTGAAATTTGGAACAATGAATTTTATTCAGTTAAATCCAGCTTCATGGATTTTTTGGAATTCTTGAAAGAATTTGATGAAAAAACTAAGAAATAAAAAAAACAAAAAAATAAACAAATTAGAAAACAAAAAAAATAAAATTAATAAAAAAAAAACAAAAAAATAAACAAATTAGAAAACAAAAAAAATAAAATTAAACTTTAGGAATTAATTCAAATTAAAATTGATTCAAATTAATTTCATTAAACATTTTTTCTTATCTTTTTTTCTTATGCCGGTTATTCTGATTTTTTATTTTTTCTTATAATTGCTATTCAATTCATTTTTTCCTGATAA
>JBDRGO010000081.1:0-3915 GCA_043817715.1 Candidatus Iainarchaeum sp.
ACGAATTAATGCCCTTTGTTATTAGTAAACGGTTGGCGAAAACCTGCTCGCTTTGCTCGCCTTTTTTTAGTCTTATAAAACCCATTGCACTCCATTAAATACAATCAAACTTAATGGAACTAAAACCAATGCATAAATCACTGCTTTTTTCTGGTTTCCTTCGGTAAAAGAAACAAACAAGGCTGAAATTAATGCAAATTCAGTTATATATATTTGATTGGATAAAAGCGCGGCATTCAATAATTCTTTTCTGTTAATAGTGCTTCCCCCAAGAATTCCTTCCATTGAAGGAAAATTTAATCCTGAAATCATGTTGACAATTAATCCTAAAATCATCGGAACCAGAATTCCTCCTGCAATCAGCAAAGTGTATTTTTCAATTAGCATTGTTGCCTGCCGTTCTGATGCAATTGCTTTTGATTCAAGTATTTCTTCCGCTGTTTCCTTGAATAATGAATTCATTTCGGCCCCGTTTTCATATCCCCAAACCATTAAATTAATTGTTCTTTCAATTATTTCCGAATCAGTTCTTTTTGAAATATTCCTTAATGCATTGGAAATGCTTTCGCCTTTATTTATTTCATTCAGCGCTTTCCTGAATTCATTGCTTAGCTTTCCGAAATCCTCTTTTGCAGTGAATTCAATCAGTTCAAGTATTGGCGAATGCCTTGAAAAAATCGCCCCGCTTAAAAGCACTTCAGGAATCATGGATTCAATTTCGCGTTTGCTTTTTTCAATTAAATAATCCCATAAAAAATAATTCAAAACCAATGCAAAAAGAAAAGAAAAAACAAATGCAATCAAATAAAAAATTTCATTGAATTCAAATCCAATAATTAATGCCGCTGCGCTTAATGCAACAAATAAAACAAAACCCATTAACGCGCTTTGCATAATCCATTTGCCGAAATCCATTCCTTCCTTAACTAATGAAAGTTTTTCAGAAAACAATTCAATTGATTTTTTACTGAAAAAATAATCAAACAATTCATTCACCTTTTTTAATCAATTAAAAATCTATCCAATTACCAAAAATCTATCCAATTACCTTTGCCTTTTTAATTCAATTAATTTTTTTTTATTCGTTTAGTTTTCTTTTTTTTAATTCATTTTTTTTTTAATTCATTTTTTTTTCTTTTTTTTTTAATTCCTTTCTTTTTTTTAATTCAGGCATTACCTTTGCAGGAACACAGGGGTTTTTTCCTTAATCAAAACCAATACTCCTAAATCAATTGCTGGAAAAATTATTGCGCTTAATGCAATTATCTGGATTGGAGTAAAATCAAGTTCCATGAACATTGAGCCGATTGAAACAAATGCCAGAAAAAATGCCGGGACAATTGCTGAAACCGCAATAAACATCAGCGAAAAAACAACCATTTTTGAGGCAAATTCCTTTGATTCGGTTTTCTGCTTTAAAAGCATTTCTTTTGCAATCTGCTTCAAGGGAAAGGCATTTGCTTTTGCGCCCTGAAGGTAAATTGTTGTCATTACCGAGCACGCCCTTTTGATTGCAATCGAGGGATTTCTTTTTGAAAAATTCAATAATGCATTCTGCACCGGCACCCCGTTATTTATTTCAGTCAGGATTTTTTCAATTTCTTTTTTCAGTTCCTTTTTTGAATTATTCTGCGCATTTTCCAGCGCAGTATGGAAAGGGGTTCCATGGTTCAGTTCAGAGCCCATTGGCAGAAGCATGAATGGCAGCATTGCCTCAATTAATTTAATGCGGTTTGTTTTTTTTCTCTGGAAAAAATAATTCATTGCAAGGAATGAAATGCAGAAAAAGCCAATTGTATATGCAATTCCTTCGGTTAAATTGTCTGAAATAAGGAAAAAAACCAGAAGAAACAAAACAGAAAGCAGAATGCCTGCTTTCAATGAAATTGATTTTTCTTTTTCAGTAATTCCTGCAAAAAAAATTGGTTTCATCCGGTTCACTTCTTAATTTTTAATTTTTTCACTTTCATTTTTTCATTTAATTTTTTTAATTTTTTTTCATTTCATTCGCTTTTCTTTTTTTCATTCCCTTGAATTCAGTTTCTCAAACAGTTCCTCAAAATCTGTTTCTTTTTGTTTTTCAAAAAAA
Source organism: Candidatus Iainarchaeum sp. (assembly GCA_043817715.1). Classification (GTDB taxonomy): domain Archaea; phylum Iainarchaeota; class Iainarchaeia; order Iainarchaeales; family JAFGBZ01; genus JAFGBZ01. The sequence goes on from JBDRGO010000081.1 coordinate 2,090, forward strand.
TCCTTTCTTTCATCAAGCGCTTTCCTTAATTCTTCTGCTCCGCAATTGAATGTTTCAAGGATTTTTTTCATGATGCGGATGCTTTCATTTTTCCTGATTAATTTGTCTTTTTTAAAATCAAATTCAAATAATTTGTTTAATTTAATTTTATTTTCTGCTTCAAGCATTTCCGCTACTTCAATTACTTTTCTTTTTTCAGTTAATTTATTTGATTTGATGTTTCCTTTTGCAATCCTTCTCAGTACAATGATTAAGTCAATTGAATTCAGGTCCTGTTCCTGCACCCCCATTGACTGGAATCTGTGAATTGCTTCCTGCGCGCTTTGGGCATGAAAAGTGCATAAACTGCCCCTTCCCTGCCCTGCAAGAATTGTATCAATAAATGAATGGATTTCTGTTTTTTTTCTCACTTCGCCTACAACAACCCTGTCAGGGCGCATTCTCAAAGAATTCACAATCAATGAATCCATTCCCACTTCCAGCCCTTCCACTGTGTTGAGTTTCACCAGGTGCTTATGGGGAATATGGATTTCCGGTAAATAGCCCATGTGGAAGAAACACCTACTTTTATATTTATTTCGTTAAATTACTCTTATATGGCTTGGAAAGAGGAAAGATCGATTTTTTTGCAATTAGAGAAGATTAAGTCTTCTAAAAAAATTTGCAAGGAAAACATTGATTTAATGACTAGTTTTGATCATGAAAATAAAGCTAAGGGTTTAAGTCCTGGCGGAAGAATTCATTATGTTTTTGCTTTAAGGAAACTTGCTTTAAAAATAAATAAGCCGTTTAAGGAAATGACTAAACTTGATTTAATTGATTATTTTTCTTGGCTTGGAAGCGAATTAGCCCCTGTAACAAATAATCAATACAAGGTTTGCACTAAGGCTTTTTTTCGTTGGCTTGAAGGAGACAATGAAGTTTATCCTGATAAAGTGAAATGGATTAAGAAAGACCATAGTCATAATACTTTTAAATTGCCTGAAGATATTTTGAGTCCTGAAGAAGTAAAAAAAATGATTGATGTTGCTGATCATCCAAGAGACAAAGCATTAATTCATGTCTTATATGATTCTGCTGGAAGAGCTTCTGAAATTCTTGATTTAACTGTTGGTGATGTTAAATTTGATCGTTATGGTGCAACCATTATTGTTAAAGGTAAAACCGGAATGCGAAGAATTCGTTTAATTAATTCTGTTCCTGATTTAACTACTTGGATCAATTGTCATAAAGACAAAGACAATCCAAAAGCTCCTTTATGGTTAAATCTTAATTTTAGTTTAAATAAAAAATCTCCAATAGTTCCTTTGGGTTTGAATGGAATTGGAAAAAGAATTCCTTTAATTGCTGAAAGAGCAGGAATTAAAAAAAACGTTCACCCGCATTTATTTCGTCATTCCCGTTTAACTGAATTAGCTAAAGACTTCTCTGAATCAGAATTAAAAATAATTGCCGGATGGACTGGCGATTCAAAAATGCCTAAAATTTATATTCATTTAAGCGGAGCAGACATTGACAAAAAAATGCTTCAATTACATGACTTAATTGAAGAAAAAGAAGCAAAGAAAAAAGACATATTAGAACCAAAACAATGCCCTCGATGCAAAGAAAAAAATCCATCAACATCAAAATTCTGCTACAAATGCAGCATGGTATTGGATTTGGATACAGCAATGAAATTAGAAGAATACAGAGAAAAAGACGACAAAACAGTTAAAGGAATGATGCAAAGAATGATTGAAATGCAACAATCAATGCAAGACATGTTCAAAGAAATGGAACACATAAAAGGTGAAACAAAATGAAATACCAGCCATACTTTTTTA
>JBDRGO010000082.1:0-2345 GCA_043817715.1 Candidatus Iainarchaeum sp.
AGCCTGTTTTCCGGGGTTTTTCTTTTAATTCTTTTTTTGCCTGCTTTAAGTCATGTTCAACCATTATTTTGACTATTTCTTTGAACCTTGTTTTTGGATTGAATCCAAAAGCTTTTCTTGCCTTGGAATAATCTCCTGTTAAAATACTTGTTTTTCCCGGGCGGACAAATTCCCTGCTGAATTCAGTAAAATCATCTGCCTTTTTTCCTACTGCCTTGAATGATTCATCTAAAAATTCCTTAATTGAATGCGTTTCCCCTGTACAGATAATGAAATCATCTGGCTTGTCCAGCTGCATTATATTGTATGCCGCTTCCATGTATTCTTTTGCATAGCCAAAATCAATTTCAGAGCTTAAATCCCCTAAAACAAGCTTGTCCTGCAGGCCCAAAGAAATTCTTGCCGCTGCAGCGGTTATTTTTCTGGTGACATATTCAGTGGTTCTTCTTGGAGATTCATGATTGTAAAAAATTCCTGTTGAAGCAAACATTCCGAATACATCCCTGTAATACCTGCATAAAATATAAGCCATAACTTTTCCACAGCCATAAGGACTTTGAGGGCGGAAAGGGGTTTCTTCTGTCTGGATTTTATCCGCCAAACCAAACATATTTGATGAAACCGGTTGAAAATACCTTATTTTTGAATCAATTTGCCTTATTATTTCAAGAATTCTTCCTACTGCTGCGCCGGTAATGTCATAACTATATCCAGGCGAGCCATAACTCCAGCTCACATGGTCCTGGTCTGCTTCATTGTATATTTCCTGCGGGCGGACTTCATTAATTACTCTGTAAATTGAAGTCGGATCTGCCAAATCTCCTTTATGCAAAATAATTTTATCAAGCAAATGCTCAATGTTTTTTTTATTCCCTGTAGCACTTCTCCTGATTAATCCATGCACTTCATAGCCTTTTTCCAGCAAAATTTCAGCCAAATAACTTCCGTCCTGCCCGGTAATTCCAAAAATCAATGCTTTTTTCATTTAAATTCCTCCAAGGAATTTAATTTGTTTTTCAAAAAAATTTAAATTCATTGTAACCACTTTTTTATTGTAATTCATAATTATTTGCATATTTTCTTTTTGCTTATTTTTTCCTTTTTTTTCGCCAACTTTTCTATTGTGAGCGAAGCGAACCGTTTTTGCCAACTTTTTTCTAAAAAGTTGTTTTATTCAACCACCCTGAATTCAGGCAAAGGAACCAAAAATTTTCCGCCTTTTTCCAGCCATTTTTTTTCCCTTTTATACATTTCATTAAAGAATGCATAAGGCAGAACCAGAAAATAATCAGGATTAACTTCCCTTGCTTTTTCCTCTGAATAAATAGGAATCATTGTCCCTATTGTGTATTTTCCCCATTTGTCAGGGCTTCTTTCTGAAGCTCCTTCAATTAATGAACTGTCAATGCCATAATACTGAAGAATTGTGTTTCCTTTAGTGCTTGCTCCGTAAACCCATATTTTTTTCCCTTTCATTTTTTCCTGCTTAATGAATTCAACGCATTTCTTTTTGTTTTCTTCAGCCCTTTTAAAAAAATCCATGAATGCCTCTTTTGATTGAAATTCTTTTTCTTCTTTTTTTACTTTTTTAATTCTTTCTTCAGCGCCAACAGCAGGCTTTACTTTGCTTCCTTTTTTTCGTGCATATAATCTGTAGCTTCCGCCATTGACTTCATTTAATTCAACATCAATTATTTCCAATCCATTTTGATTCAATAAATATTCCAGTGCAGCAAAAGAATAATACTCTAAATGCTCATGGCAGATATTTCCAATATCATTTGAATCAATCATGTTCTTTAAGCACATTAACTGCGCAATAAATACTCCGTCATCAGCCAGTGCCTTGACTGCATCGGCAACAAATACATTGGGATTTTCCATGTCATAAAACATTCCTATTGCAGTGACAATTTTTGCCTTTTTTCCGACTGTTTTTTCATATAACTCATAATTCCAAAAATCATTAATGAAATAATCAATTCCTTTGCTTCCTTCCTCAGCAAGATTTTTTGCAGGTTCAACCCCTACAGTAATCAATCCAGGAACAGTGTAAGTCCTCAGCATTGTGCCGTCATTGGAGCCTATGTCCAGCACTACATCCCCTTCTTTTAATGGAAATTTTTTTTCAATTTGCCCTGTAATATCCTTTAATGCTTTTCTCATTGTATCAGTTATTCCTGATTTATACCAATAAAAGCCTGAATACATTAATTCCTGCGGAGCAGTATGCTTTAACTGGGCTAAAGAGCAGTTTTCACAGAAAACCATTTCAAGCGGCGCCCTCAGGCCTTTCTGCCCCTTCTCAATGAAATTTGAAACAAATAAATTTCCCAAAGAAAACA
>JBDRGO010000083.1:0-17775 GCA_043817715.1 Candidatus Iainarchaeum sp.
TTCTTTTGTAATGGAATCAATTAATGAAAATAATTCTTCACTTACTTCTTTTTTTGGCAAAGTAATTTGCATTAATCCGTTCCGGTCCCTTAAAGAAATGAATTTAATTCCTCCAAATGAACGGATTTCATTAACCCATCCTCCTACAATTACTTTTCCTTCAATTAATTCATCTGAATAAATTCTTTCCATAAAAATCCCTTTAATTACTATACAAGAAACAAATAAAAGAATTTAAAGCGAAAGGGTATCCAAAAATAAATAAAAAAAGAATTTAAAAGGAGAAGTGGTTAAATCCAAATAAAAAGAATTAAAAGAAAAGGAATGAAAATTCCCTTTTATTTATTCCTCGCTGTAACAATCAGAATGGTTTCCTTGAAGCGCTTCAGCAATTGAACATTTTCCATCGCCTGATCTTGCTCCATAACAGTCCCAAATACAGCCTATTGCTTCTCCTGTTTCACAAACCAAGTTTCCGCAGTTAACTCCTCCTGCCCTGCAGTCAAACCAGTAATTAAACACTTCAGCAAAAGAACATACGCCGTCATAGCCTACTCCATAGCAGTCCAATAAACAGCTTGTGTTTTCGCCTGTTTCACATAATCCATTTCCGCAATTCAGGCATTCGTTTCCAGTAGTGGAATCATGTGTTCCGCTGACTAATTCACCTAAAGAACACACATCAGATGAATTAGTTGCATCCAAGCAATCCCATGCACATTTTCCTTCCAGTTCATCTGATTCACATGTTCCATTACCACAACTATCACAATCACCATCAAACAAAGTGCAGGATGGATTATTCCAAGGTTCACAAGTTATAAACTCCACAAGAGAACAAAAAGTGTCCCCTGACTGATTCCCATAACAATCCCAAGGGCAACTTGTTGCATTTTCTCCTGAATCACAGGTTCCGTTTCCGCAATGCCCTCCGCAGTCAGCATAAAATCCTGCCACTTCCTTAAAAGCACAGGTTTCATCATACCCGTTTCCTAAACAATCCCATGCACAATTTGAAGCAGTTTCTCCTGAATCACATACTCCATTACCGCAACCCTGACAAACAGTACAGGAAGCACTTTCAGGTTCTGCAAGGCATCCAACTAAATCAAAAAAAGAACAAGTTGAACCAGTTGAATTATATGCCGGGTCACAATCCCATCTGCAGCCTGCAAGTGTTTCACCAGCTTCACATACTCCATCTCCGCAGGTGAAACCGCCTGATGCCGAATAACAATTACTTACATCAAATTGGCAGAATTCAGTGCAGGCTAATTCTCCTCCTGCAAATCCTTCACTTATGCAGGTTGCTCCGTCTAAGTCTTCTCCATCACATTCTTCTTCTGTATCAACTTGTCCATTATCACAAGTGTCCGGAGCAGCACTCCATCCGTTTCCCCATGGAGGCAATTGATTATCAGAGTATTTTTTTGCATCCTTTAAGCAATCTGAATCCAGGGTTAAATCCTCAATTAATTGCTTTTCATTCCACCAGATATTAATGCCATTTGGTGCAAGTGAAATGCATGCTTTTCCGTTTTCAATCAATGAAATTAAATCATGGTTGTCAGCATCCTTTAAGGCAATAACAGGATAATCAAAAGATTCCTTTAATTTAAAGCCAGTCTGGGAACATTCTGTTTTTGAAGCAGGAGGATAAAATTTAAATCCAGCTTCTATTCCCTGTGAATAAGGCCCTTTAAAGCAGGGATATAATTCAGGATACCCAATAATTGAATTAGGCACAAAAAATAATCCAACCAAGGAAATTTCTCCAGCCCCAAAAGCATTGCTTGGATTCAATCTTTCAAAACTTAAATGATATTTTTTATCAGGAAAAGTGCTGCTGAATGTTTTAAATCCATAATTATTCCAAAAATCATATTTTCTGTCCTGGAAAAACAAGGGCAGTTTTTCTGTACTGAATTCAACGCATTCGCCTGAAACAGGCGGAAGGCTTGAATCAATTCCAGTCCAGCGGGTGAATGAATTATTTGCTGAAAGAACAGTGCCTTTAGTTATTTCATATTCAGCATACCTTAATGAACCTGCATCTGTTTCAGCAGACTTTAAATCCAATGTAACAACTGAAGGAGAAGAAATTTCAACAATTGCAATAAATGTTTTATCAGTTTCCATTCCGATTGTTAAAAGATTGCTTCTAACATTAGGAGAATTCAATTCCTCAAAATCTTCAATTAAATTAACCCATATATCAGTGATTCCTTCTCCGCCAATTCCGGCCAAATTATCAAATTCCTTTAAGCCTGATTCAGTTGCACCATTGGAATTAAGGATAACACCATAGCCAGTTCTTGTTCCGTCATTTGAACCCATTTTTTCATCAAAAGGCAGGTAAAGCAATGGATTGGAATTAATTGGGCTTTCTCTTAAGTCTAAAGAAATTGTAACATTTGAACCTGATTTACGTAATTTAATATGGTATTTTCCAGGCACACTCAATAAAGAAAGCGGTCGGGCTGATGCATCAACAAAATGCATTGTATTTGAATTAAAATAATCCTTTATTCCTCCTGTACTAATGAACCAAGGAGGCGCTCCATAAGAACCATATAATTGCCCCCATGGTCCAAAGTCATTGATTAAGTCATTTGAATAACCTTCTCTTTTAAGGAAAACATCAAATTCAATTTGTTCTGGTTCTCCTGCACTGCCGCCCTCTAATTCATTTAATTCATAGGCAATTAATTGCAAAAACTGTGCGCCGTCGCAATAATTTTTTTGGCATCTGTTTCTCATTTCAGTTAATGCAGGCCAGTTATAACTCCAGTTAATGTTTAAATCATCCATTGCCGGCTTTTCATCAAGCCCATAAACAGGGGTGCTTTCATTTGTGTATCTTCTGCAGAAAAGCTGGCCGACATATTCTTCATTTAAAATATTAATATTGGCATCTCCTTCGCCTAATTCATTTTCAACAACAATTTTTAACGGAGTGTTATTTGATGAAAGAGAAGCACTGAAAGTCACATAAGCCATGCCGTTAGTAAATGAAAGATTTTCAAAGGAACGAATAAGGTTATTTCCTCCGTTTTTGTATATTCTGACAGTTGCTTGATTAACTGGATTTCCTGTGTCTCTTTCAGTTGCAAAAACTTTAATTGTATAATCCTGTGCTTGGCCAGGGCTTTCAATTATTTTTGCAGGGTCAGTGGAAACAATTATTTTTTTATCAGTTAAAACCCTGAACCTCAAGGAAGCTGATTTGTTCGGATTGGTTGTTCCGGTTAAATTGAAATCAATGTAAACTGCTTCTGCTTCCTGCAAACCATTGACTGTGACTGAAACTTTTTTTGAAGCACCGTAAGCCAAATCACCGATAGTGATTGGACCAGGGGAATCAATGCTTAATGCATTTTGAGGCCTTGAAGTGATATTAAGAACCAATCCTGTTTGATTAACTTTAGTTAAATTAGTTACATTAATGTCAAGCAATCCTGAACTGCCTTTCGCTAAAGTGATTGGTTCAGTATAGGCTGCGTTTTTCCATTTGAATGCAAATTCAAATCTTTCTGCAGGGCATCCTGAACAATTTGATGCGCTGAATTCAACTTCATCCAATTCAGTGGAATTGTCTTTTGTATTCCAGTAAGTCTGGAATTTAATCGGATAGCTTTGCGTTATCCTTGCATCAGGAGTCAGATAAAATGCAGTGTTAATTGAATACACAAGCCCTTTTCCTGAAGTATATTTTGCATTGCCGACTTTTGAATCCCCTGTATAAGTGTTTGACCTAAACAAATCATCTAAATCAAATTCATCAAAGAAATAAAATAATCCAGGGGTTGAAAGAGTTGAGCCAGCTGGCTTAATCCTTAAAACACAGTCATCAACATCAGTGCAGGTGTCTTCATCTGCCCTGAAATGCGCGCGCAAATCACTGTAAGTAAATCCTGTCGGAATGAATAAATAAAAATTTGCAGTATAAGTTTTTCCTATTGTTGTAAGATTAGGCCTGTAAAGCCCTCCGCCTGCAGGAATATCCCCTGTATATCCTCCATAAAATACCGTTGGCTCGTCAGCCATGTCTTCTGAAAACAATAAAACTGTTTCTGAAAGGCTGCCTGCATAAGGCAGTTCAAGGGTTTCTTTTGTTGTTGAAAAATAACCCGGCTTTAAAGCAGTTAAAGTGTAAATTCTTCCTCCAGGCAAGGATAAAGGCACAATTTTTCCTTCTGCATCTGATTTATAATTTCCAATTAAATTCCCTTTAGAATCAAATACTTTAACATTTGCATCTGCTAAAGGGGTTTTTTCCAAATCCGCATCCATGCCTTTGACAATTATATTAAGCAATCCATTAATGTCTTCATCCAACTGCACATTCAAATCAAGTGTGTCGCCTGCATCAAGGTCTTCATGCCCTGATTGGCCGAATGATTCCTCATAATAAGCCGAAGCATAATATGTTCCAGGCGCAAGGAAATAAGCATTTATTTTTCCTTCAGAATTTGTCAGCCCTGATTCAACAAAAACATCTGGATAAAATTCATTAAATACTTTAACAAATGAATTTTCAAGCAATCCCCCGCCGTAATATTCTGAATCATAAACAGTTACAGCAACTGTCCCGCTGTTTGATGCTGTTGCAGGACTTAACTGAATTGTCTGCGGAGTTGAGGCATCAGGATTCATTCTCTGGACATTATCAACTATTTTCAAAACATATCCTGTTCTTGATGCCCTTACAAATAAAGCATTTGAATCAAAATTCAGGGGAATTGCAATTATTCCGCCTGCATCAGAGTAACGCGTTAATTTTTCAATTCCTCCTGAAAACAATGAAGCCTGAACTCCCTGAACAGGAGAAGATGAATCTCCATCAACAAATTTCATGAAAACCTTTGCATCAGCATTTAAATCAGAAGCCAAAATAAATGTAACTTCAGCTGTTTCTCCTTCCAAAATATAAGCAGTATCCTGCCCCATAAAACCAGTGTCATCATCATATGCCTCAACCAAATAAGTTTTCAATGCAGTCAATTCAAATGATTCCGAACCAGATGAATCAGTATTTCCTCCATCAATTAACTGCCCGGTAATATTGTCTTTAACTGAAATATCAACTCCTGAAACAGGATTTTCCAAAGAATCAACAACAAAAACATCAAGCGTTCCTTTTGGAGTGACAGTATCTGGAGGAGTATTGCCTGATTCAGCAACAAGCCTTACCACATTTGTTGCACTGGGAATAGAAACAAATGAACTGTCATTATATCCTTCAACTTCTGAAACCTTTACCTGAAGGTCCTTGCATAAAGAATCAATGTCTTTTACTTCATATCCCCCTGTTGAGGTGGCGCTTTCAGGCGCTTCTCCGCCAGAACACTTAAAATCAAATTTTGCCCGTTTAGAAATCTTCATGCTATTGCTTGAATCCCTTAATTCAATTTTTCTTCTTACTGGCCCTGTACTTTCTTTCTTTAATTCAATTTCAATTTCCTTTACATTTCCTTCATCTGAAACCAATTCAAATTCTTCCCTGAATTTATCATAGCCTCCTTCGCTTATTTCAATCAATACAGGCAAAGGCAATAAATCTGCTTTTGCATAACCATCTTCACCAGTAACAGTTGACTGTTCAATTGGTTCCGGCGCCTCTTCTGTTCCTTCAGCTGATTCAGGAAACTGCGTCAAAACCAATTCAACACCTTCCAAAGGCACATTATCCGAATGCACATAAAACAAAACACTTGATTTCCCCCCTCCAAAAACAAGCATTAAAACCAAGGCAAAAATCAATAAAACAATCAAAGCGCTTAAACCCAAAAATAAGGCAAAACTCGGGATTACTTTATCAATCGGGTCAATTATTTTATATACAGGAATTTTTTTTGCATCCAATACATCCAAAAAAGCATACCACTTTTCCTCAAAAGAAAAATACACACCTCTAATTGAATCTATAAAATTTCCGCCTGAAGAAGTTTCCTCGCCCATAACAATTCACCTAAAAAAAACCAATGTTTCACTAATATTTTTCATTAATATATAATTCATTAATAATATCAGATTATAATATATAAATTTATCATAAAAGAAATAAACAATAAAGAACACAAATAAACCCGCCTTAATCAGAAAATTCCAAACAATTCCAATAAAATCAGAATTCATTCAGTAAAGCCTGGTGCTGTTTTCCTAAAGCCATTGCAGGAATTCCCAGTCTCCGTTGAATATAGGAAGCGAACTGTTTTGCATAACCATGGTAAGTTAAGACTTTTTTTGGATTGGATTCCTTTACATACTGAATCAATTGATTAAAATCGGCATGATCACTTAAAGGAAATGACTTGTGTTTTGAATGATTCCATCCTGTTGCCAAGGCAACTGAAACATTTTTTTTGGTTATTTTCCTTATTTCAGAAATCAATCCATCATTAATCAACTGCAAAGGCATGATTAAAACATTTGATTCATTTAAATTATGGTTTAATTCAATGTAATCCCCCAAATTCACTTTATGCTTTTCATAAATTTTATTTGCATTAAAAACTGATTTAAAAACCAAAGGAGGTTCATTGCAAAGCAAAGAAGAAACCGCAGTTAATTCCTGGGCCTTGCTTAATGCATGCCCGCCTAAAACAACAAAATTATTTGACTTAATATTTGAATTAATCCATAAAATCATTTCCTCATAAACTTTTTCCCGCAAAGGAAAAGAATAATGAGGAATTCCAAAAGTCGATTCAATCAATAAAGTATCGCATGAAAGTATTTCAGCAGGATTCGAAAGAATTGTTTTCTGCAGTTTAAAATCAGAAGTAACAACAAGTTCAGAATTATTTTCAATTTTAACCTGCGCGCTTCCAAGCATATGCCCTGAAGGAATTAATGAAATGCTGAAATCATCAAAAGAAATTTTTTTCCGAAAATCCATTGAAACAAATTCCGCATCAGAAAAATTCTTTTCCAGCAAAGAAATTGTTTCATTTGAAGCAAAATATTTCCTGTTTTTTCTCGGCTTTGCATGGTCTGAATGCGCATGGGTTAAAATAACTGATTCTTCAGAGGAATTCCCGTCAATGCAGATTTTGCTGTTGCCATGGACAACAGACAGGCCTTTTTTTTCAAATATGCGCATAAAGAAGTAAAACATCAAATATTTATAAACAAAAGTTTAAATCATATTAAAGAAATAAAAGGGATTAACTTGATTATGAAGGAAAATTACAGTAAATTAATGGAGCTGCTGGAGGAAACCCATAAAAGGCTTTACAGCAAAAACTGGCACGAATATGATTCAAAAACCTTTTCACTGCATTTAACGCGCACAATTGATGAAATAGAGGAAATGGAAAAAATACTTGCCAGAATCCATGCAGGATTCCATGCAAAAGGAATGCATGACTCAATCGGGTTAAAAAAAGAAATTGATTCACTGGATTTATTATTGGTTTACCTGAAAAAACAGCTTGAGCTAGAGGAAAAAAAATCAAAAAAATTAAGCAATGCGGAACTGGTTGAGCAGGTGCTGAGCGAAAACCAGAAACAGCTTTACTCCTCAATTGAACAGAAAGTTTTATCAGAACTGCTGAAATTAAGGCATTTCACTGAACGGCTTTTTTTATTCATTGAACGCAGGGAAGAGCATCCGTTAAAAGCAGGGACAGGAAAAAATATAATGATACTGCTGGAGCAAAAAGAAAAAGAACTGCATGAATTAAAGGAAAAATTCAATGAATTAAGAAGCAAAAAGGGGGTTTTTTCATTAGAGGAAAAGAATTCAATTGAAAAGGAAAATGAAGTGAATGAATTAGCCAGAAAAATCGAGAAAGAAACAGAAAAAGCCTCAGCAAAAATAAAGGAAAACAGGCAGAAGCTTGATGAAATAAATGCAAATACTTCTCTTCTGGCAAAACAGGTTTCTTCCCTTGATGAAATGGTTTCACAGCAGGCGCTTAAATCAATGGAATTAATCACCGAACTGAAAAAAGAAAAGGATTACTTCCAGAAGCTTGCATTGGAAACAGAGCATGAAACCTCCATAATCAGAAGCCAGTACTCGCAGAAACTAATCGGATTGGAAAAAGAAAAAATTTCAGCAAAAGAAGAAGCAAAAGAAAAATTTGAAAAAAGAATCAATGAACTGGAAAACGAATTAAAGAAAAAAAACGAATTAAATGAAAGGCTTCAGAAAATAATTGAACGAGGCTTTCTTTTTGAGAAAAAGAAAGTCCCGCCGGCAAAGAAAAAATGAAATTTGCCGCTGGCAAATTTCGTAAAAACAACAGAAAAAAAATAATTAAAAAAAGAAAGAATTAGAAAAATAAAAAAATACAAAAAGAAAAAAATAGAAATTACAAAAAAGAAAAAAAAATAAAAAAATACAAAAAGAAAAAAATAGAAATTACAAAAAAGAAAAAAAAATAAAAAAATAGAAATTACAAAAAAGAAAAAAAAATAAAAAAATAGAAATTACAAAAAATTACAAATCCAAAAAAAAAGTGAACTTTAATTGCATGATGAATATGAGCTGAAGCCGGAAGATTACGGCGAAGAAGAAGGAAAAAACCAGAGCGAAGGGGTTGATTTAAGCGGAATGCAGGCGCTTAAGCCTGTGATAGCATTGCTTGTCATCGGAATAATCGGATTTTTTGCATTCACTTATTTTGTCGGGGACATAAAAAAGGTTTCTTTCACTGCAAAGGACTTGACTGGAAAAAATATTTCAGGATTTACAGTTAAAGTGACTGATTCAGAAGGAAATGTAATTGCAACCTCAAAAAACGGGGAAGAAATTGAATTAAGAAAAGGCAGTTACAGGATAAGCATTACCGCAACAGGATATAAAAGCATCAGAAGCGAGGAAATTGAGATTGAAAGGGACACTTCAAAGGAATTCATTTTAACCAAAAATATTTCGGCAACAATCCAGGGATTCCATAACATGCCCCAGTATTTCCTGCCTGAACAGGACCTTAATTTAATGCTTAAAATCAGCTCACAAAGCAATGCAGAAGGAACCATTGCAATTGAATTCAGCAAAGAAAATGACATATTTGAAAAAATTGACAACATTAAAGTAACCTTAATTCCAGGAACAAATGACATTCCTGTCCAGTTTAAAGTCAAAAAGAAAAGCAGCATTTCAGGCAAAATCGGAAAAGACTTAAGCGGCACAATAAAATTTCTTGATGACCCAAGCATTAATGAAAGCTTTTCATTCAAGGTTGCATCAATTGAAAAAACTGATTTGGAAATCTTTCCCGGCATATTTGAATTTGAAGAAAAATTAAAGGCAGGGGAAACAGCTTCAAGCGAAATAAGCATTACAAACAAAAACACCTACGCCAAAATAGAAAACATCAGGATAAAATTAAACATTACAAATTCAGGAAAAGTAACCAATGAAGAGGCGCTTGAATGGATTTCAATTTCCCCTGAAAGCATTGCAGTGCTTCAGCCCAACAGCCAGCAAAGCGAAACAATTGCATTGAATGCGGAAATTCCGATTGATGCAGTAAGCCAGAACATCAGCGGGAATTTGGAAATAACTTTCGGCAACCAAACAATTAAAACCAAAACATTCAGGATTGCAGTTGAAAAAGCTGAATTTGACTTTGAATTAAAGGATTTCCCTGAAACAATTTTAATTCAAAAAGACGCAAATGATTTGGTGTTTCCCTTAACCGAACAAAAATTCATTTTATCACATAAAGGGGACATTGAAATCAAGGCAGTTTCCCTGACAAATTCCTGCGAACCAGCTGAAGCAACTGCATGGATTAAGTCAACAAATGAATGGTTTGATGTTTTTCCCTTAAATGAGGACAAAGAAATCACTTTAAGGATTCAGTCGGAAACCAATGAAGCACAGACAATTAACTGCACTTTAACAATTTCATATTCCAATCCATTGAACCAAATTGAGAGATTAAAAATAACAAAAATTTATGCAATTGAATTTTTTCATTAAAAGCCTCCGGAGGGAGTTGAACCCTCAACCCCATGCTTACGAAGCACGTGCTCTGCCAGGTTAAGCTACGGAGGCATGAAAAAAGAATAATTAAAATAGAATTAAATCATTTCCTTTTCATTGAACAGTTTCCATAATTTCATTGGAAGTTCTTTAATCGGAACTCTTGCCTGTTTCATTGAATTTCTTTCCCTTAATGTAACATCATTGTTTTTCAGTGAATCATAATCATAAGTGACTGCATAAGGAACGCCTATTTCATCCATTCTTGCATATCTTTTTCCAATGCTTCCTTTTTCATCAAAAAACACTTCAAAATTACAGGAATCAAGTTCGCCTGCCAGTTCTTTTGCTTTTTCCTTTAAGCCGTCTTTTTTCTGCAAAGGAAAAACTGCTACAAAATAAGGCGCCATTATTGGATGCAAATCCAAATAAATTCTTTCCTCTGCCCCGCGTTTTTCTTTCCTGAACGCATGGTCTAAAACAGCATAAAATGTTCGGTCAACGCCGATGGAAATTTCAAATACATGCGGAATGAATTCTTTTCCTTCTTCATCTTTTACTTTTAAATTTTTCTTTGAAATTTCCCCATGTCTTTTCAAATCATAATCTGTTCTGTAATTGCATGCAGCCAGTTCAACCCAGCCCAAATCAGTTTTAACCTCAAAATCCCATGTTTCCGCGGAATAAAATGCCCTTGCATCAGCCTCTAATTCACGGAACCTCAAATTCTCTATTTTGATTCCATAAGCTTCATATAACTGCTGGGTGCGCGCCAGATAATAAGCAATTAATTTTCCTGAAACAATTTTTTCCTTCACTGCCTGTTCGCATGAAACTGAATGGATTTTTTTGTCTTTCAATAAAAACAATTGCAGTTTGTAATCTTTTACTTCATCAAAATTTTCAATTTCATTTATTTTTTCCAGATTAAAGAAAACCTCTGTTTCCATCTGTGAAAATTCCCTTGAACGAAGCAAAGTATTTCTTGGACTAATTTCATTCCTGAATGCCTTTCCTTCCTGTGAAATCCCTAAAGGCAAGTCCTGCCTTGCGTTTTTGTAAATTCTTGAAAAATCCAAAAAAATGCTTTGACATGTTTCAGGACGTAAATAACAAGGATTGTTTCCTGTTGCACCAATCTCTGTTTTCATCATCATATTGAATAATTTTGCCTTGCCCAGTTTTCCCTTGTCTTTAGGGCAGATTATTTTATTTTTTGAAATAAATTCATCAAATTTATTCAAAGCCATTGATTCTGGAAGCACTTCCCCTGTCTGAGATTCAATTAATTTATCCACCCTATGAATTGAATGGCATTTTTCGCATTGAACAATAGGGTCATTGAATGATTCCAAATGGCCTGAAGCAACAAAAACATCTTTTGGCAGAATCTGCGCCCCGTTAATTTCAATGAAGGCTTCTTTTTCCACAAATTTTTTCCGCCATAAATTAACGGTTTTTCTCCTGATTTTTTCCCCTATTCCCCCGTAATCCCAGAATCCTGCAGGGGCATTGGCGTAAATTTCTGAAGCAGGAAAAAACAAATCCCTTCTTAAAGCAAGGTTTGCTAGTTCTTCTTTCGGCATAAAACCACTAAATCAATACTTAGAAACTTGTTTAAAAACTAATTTAAAGGAATTCCCTTAATAATTAATCATTAAAGGAAAGTGTTGAAAATGGCGGAAGTAGAGGATTTAAGAAAAAAATTAATGCAGTTAACCAAAAAAGGAATGAGGGAAAGCTATTCATCCAGCGAAGTGCATATTATCAGGGCAACAGCATTAATTGAAAGCCTTGATGAAGTAATTAATTTGCTTACTGAACAGCTAAGGGAATGGCATGCAGTTCATTTCCCTGAATTAAATCAATTAATTAAATCAAATGATTCATTTGTTGAATTGACTGCAAAATTAACTGAAAGGAACAGATTTGACTTAATTAATGTAATGGCTTTGGTTCAGGACACTGTTCTGGCTGAAAGGATAATTGAAAAAGCAAAGGATTCAGCAGGGGAAGAAACAGACAAATTAACATTGAATGAAATGAAGTCTTTTGCGGAAAAAATCCTTGAATTAAAAAAGGAAAAAAAGAAATTAAATGAATTAATTGAAAAAATAATGAAAGAAAAATGGCCTCATGTAACCGAAATCACCGGCGCATTGCTTGGAGCCAAAATGATTGCAAAAATCGGAAGCGCAAAAAAATTCGCTTTTGCCCCAAGCTCAACAATCCAATTAATTGGGGCGGAAAAGGCATTATTCCTTCACTTAAAGAAAGGAACCAAAACACCAAAGCATGGATTTCTGTATATTCATCCGGAAATAATTAAGGCAGGAAGAAAAGAAAAAGGAAAAAATGCAAGGCAGCTGGCGGGAAAAATTTCCATTGCCGCAAAACAGGATTTCTTTGCAAGAAAAAACGCGGAAGAAATAATCGAACAGGATACAAAATCGGCGGAAAAAGAAAAACAGGACTATGAAAAAAGAAAAGAAGAAAAAAAATTTGAAAAATTCGGGTCAACACCGAAAAATTATCCAAAATTCAGGAATGACCTGAAAGAAAAAAGAAAATTCCATTCATTCAGGAAATTCGGAAACAAAAATTTTAAGAAATTCAAAAAATGAAACCAGAACCAAAAAAGAAAAAGTGAAATAATGGGAAGGCATACTAGCAACATAAGGACAAAAAGGATGCGAAAAGCAACCAAGCCGTCAAATCCATTGAGTTTAGAAAAATATTACAGAAAAACAATGAAAACACAGTTAAGAGGAAAGGCAATAAAAGAATTATTCAAAAAAGCAGTAAAAGGAGATGAGAATGCAATGAACCAGCTGGCTGCAAATGCAGGGGTTTTTATTTCCACAATAAGCTACAGTGAAAGATTCAGATACCGGACAAATGAATTAAAAAAAGAAGAAGGAATTGAAGGATTGGAAGACTTATGGCAGGATACATTACTGCATTTTATTAAACAAATCAAAAAAAAATCGGAATTAGCAGAAACCCTGTCCCCTTACACAGTCATTGGCAATAACTATGAAGTAAAATTAAATCAAAGGCTTTTCAAAATAAGGATAGAAAAAGCAAAAAGACAGAAAATTAAAATGAAAACAGTTAAAACCCCGGAAGAACTGGCGATAAAAAAAGAAGCATTCGAAAAAACATTAAAAAAAGGAAAAGAACTTCTTACATCAAAGCAGTTCGAGATTCTGAAAATTATTATAGAAAAAAAAGGAGACATAACCCAAACAGAACTGGCCAAAAAATTCAATGTAACCCGCCAAAGAATTAAACAGCAACTGCAAACAATCCAAAAAATAATGGGAATCAGCCTTAAAACTGTTTTGCCAGGATATAACTCGCCAAAAAATGAAATGAATTGATTCGCAATTGGAGATGCTTTAAATGAACCCGAAACTAAAGGAATTATTTGAAGGAGTTTATTCATTCAATTCGCATTTAATGACCAAAAACCTTGTTCCAGGAAAAAAGGTTTACGGAGAAGAGCTTTTGAGGTTTTCAGGAGAAGAATTCAGGGCATGGAATCCGCATAGGTCAAAATTAGGCGCAGGAATCATGAATGGATTAAGGAATTTTCCTTTCAATAAAGGAAGCAATGTGCTTTACTTGGGTTCAAGCGAAGGCACAACAGTATCGCATGTAAGCGATGTAATTGGATTAGAAGGAAAATTATTCGGAGTGGATATTTCAACGCGTGCAATGCATAAATTCATGTTTTTATGCGAGTCAAGAGAAAACATTTACCCTATTTTAGGGAATGCAGGCAAGCCGGAAGAATACACCAGGCATTTGCATGGGATTAAAATCAATGCATTGTTTCAGGATGTAAGCCAGCCGAACCAGGCGCAGATATTCAATGAAAACGCGAAACGCTTTCTGAAAAAAAATTCATTGGGATTGATTGCGATTAAAGCAAGGTCAATTGATTCAGGGGAAAAACCGAAAAAAATAATTGAAAAAGAAACAAATGAACTGGAAAAAGAATTCAAAATACTTGAATCAATTGATTTATCCCCCTATGAAAAAGACCATGCATTAATTGTTGGAAAAAAAAAGTGAATTGAATGGGGGAAAAAAGTGAATTGAATTGAATGCAACCGCAATTTCTCCTGCCCATATCACCGGCTTATTCAAAATTTATTCCAACGGCTCCACCGGGGCAGGAATCAATCTGGATAAAGGAATGATTACAAAAGTGGAAGCAAGCGAAATAAAAAAAAACAAAAATTCAAAAAATTCAATTAAAATTTCCTTATAAAAAGAAAAACATTAAACCCGCAAATAATTTTAACAAATTGCAAATCTGAAAAATTGCATCAAGGATTTGCTTTAAATTTACTTAAAGTTACTTAAATTTACTTAAAGCAGGCAATGTAACTTTGCATACGAAAATCAAAAACTATCAGTTACTATTAATTACTATAAAATTACTACTAACGGGTTATCTGGTTTTTTTCAGATGAACCGGCACAAGAACCTTTAAAAACTATCAGTTACTATTAATTACTATTAATTAGCGTTGGTTGTGGCTGGTTGTTGTGAATTCTGAGCAGGTTGCCAAAATTGTTGAAGCAGGCGAATCCCAAGAAGTTGAATTCAAAGAGTCTTTTCACAGTTTTCAAAGGTTTTCTGAGCTAATGTGCGGTTTTGCAAACATTTATGGCGGAATAATCCTTATTGGAGTAAATGGCAAAAAAGAGATTATTGGAATTGGCAAAAAAATAGATGAAATACAGCAAAAAATTTCTTCTGCCGCCCAAGCAGTTTCGCCGCCGATTCTGCCTTCAATAGAAATCTTTGAAATTGAAAATAAAAAAATAATTGCAGTAATAGTGCAAAGGGCAATAGACGGGACATTCCATTCTTTTCAGGGAGTAATTTGGGCAAGAATCGGCAGCACTACAAAAAAGTTTGAAGGAAGCCAAATTGTGGAATTCCTGAGAAACCGGCAGATTCTTTGCTTTGACGAAACGCCAAGCACTGCAAAAATAAGCGATTTAGACGCCGAAAAAATCAAATATTATTTGAATTTAAGAAAACAACAGGATTATTTCAAATACCATTCAGTTGAGGATTTTCTAATCAGCACAAAGCTTGCAACAAAAAACGGGGAATTAAAGATAAAAAATTCTGCCATGCTGTTTTTTGCAAAAGACCCCATGTTTTTTAATCCTCAAATTGAAATAAAACTTGTACGGTTTGACGGAACAGAACCGGTAAAAATAGTTGCGCATGAACTTGTCCAATCTGATTTAACCGAAGGCATTGAAAGGGCCATGTCATTTGTCAAGGCAAATATCCAGAAAAGCATTCAAATAAAACTTGACAGCAAAAGAGAAGAAATTTATCAATATCCTATAGGCGTCATCAGAGAAGCCGTTGTTAATGCAGTGGCTCACAGGGATTATTTCAGCAAAGACGCAATACAAATTTACCTTTTTGAAGACAGAATTGAAGTAACAAATCCGGGTTCTTTGCCGCAGGGGCTGCAAAAAGAATTATTTGGGACAATATCTGTGCAAAGAAACCCATTAACGTATAAACTTCTCAGGGATTACGATTATGTTGAGGGAATGGGCTCCGGAATACCAAGAATGATTAACAGCATGAGGCAACAAGGCCTTACAGACCCTGAATTCGGAATTTATGAACGCTTTTTCAGAGTAACTTTGAGAAATAAAAAAAGCGGACAAAAACCGGTTCATGCATATAAAGATTTGAACGAACGCCAAATAAAAGCACTGGCTTTTTTGAAAAACAATAAATCCATTAAAACGAAAACATACATGAAAATAAACAACGTTTCGTCAGGCACAGCCTTAATTGACATAAATGAATTGTTAAAGTTCAGATATGTTGAAAAAAAAGGCAAATTCCGCGGTGCATACTACTCGCTCTCAAAGAGGCAAAATTAAAATGAATTCAAGAGAAACTAATGACAACAGCAGAGAAAACAAGCCGGTTAGTTTCCTGGATTCCACCCCAAAGGAAACCAGGAAGACAAAGACCGAGGCCGCAACAGCTTCAAGCCCCGCACACATCACCGGATTCTTCAAAATTTATTCCAACGGTTCCACCGGGGCAGGAATCAATCTGGATAAAGGAATGATTACAAAAGTGGAATTAAAAGAATTAAAAAATAAAAAAAACAACACAGACAACAAAAATTCAAAAAATTCAATTGAAATTAATTTAAACGGAAAGAAATGCTCCTGCAAAACCTCCTTATTAGTTGCAAAAAAAATGCTTTCATTAAAACAAAAAAAAATTCAAATTAAAAGCAAAAAATTCAAATTAAAAAACAAAAAAAATTCACTTAAAGAATTCAGATTAATTATTTTTCATGAAACAAAATTCCCTGTAGGATATGGCTTGGGAATCAGCGGAGCAGGCGCATTATCATTATCACTTGCATTGAATAAAGCATTAAAACTTAAATTAAGCAAAAAAGAATGCCTTGAAATTTCTCAAAAATCAGAAATTGAGTCAGGAACCGGCTTGGGGGATGTTGTTGCCGAGCAATTTTCCGGTGCAATGATGGGGGCAAAACCTTTTCCATCAAAAAAAGTAATTCCAATTAAATGCCCTTACAAATTCATTGTTTTGGGTTTCTTCTCCCCGATTAACACAAAAAAAATTATTTTTTCAAAAAAATGGAAGAAAAAAATCAATGAATTCGGCTCAATTGCAATGAAAGAATTAATGAAAGAAAAAACATTCCAAAATTTGGTTCTGCAATCCAGAAATTTCACGTTCCGTACAAAACTATTCTCAAATCGCTTGCTTAAAGCACTTGAATTTTTTCCTTTTTCTTCTATGAGCATGTTAGGGCAAACAATTTTCATTCCATCAAAGAATCCAAAGCAAACAGAAAAAGAATTAAAGAAATTCACTTCAAATACATTAATTGTTAAAATCGCGGAGCAGGGGGCAAAAGTGTTATGAATTCAATTCCATCAAATCACCCTAGATTTAATTCCTTAAATCAAAGGCATTTAATTGAATTAGGAGTAAAAAAAGGAATTACTTCTCCACAAGGATTAATCGCTCAAGGAAGAGGCGAAGCATTTGATTATCTTTTAAAAGAAAAAACTTCTAAATTCGCGGAGCAGGCAATTAAGGCAAGCGCTGCACTTTTATTGCTGGCTAAAAACCCGGTAATCTCAACCAACGGCAATACTGCTGTTTTATGCCCTAAAGAATTAATTAAATTAAGCAATTCTTTAAAATGCGAAATTGAAGTTAATTTATTTTATAGAACTCCTAAAAGAGAAAAATTAATTTCAAAAGAATTCAAGAAATTAGGGAAGGAAATTCTTGGAGCAGGAAAAAAAACCAAACTCCGTAATTTAAGCTCAAACCGTGCTCTTGTAGACCCAAATGGGATCGGAATCGCCGACGTGGTTCTTGTAATGCTTGAAGACGGTGACAGAACTAATGCATTAATTAAAGCAAAGAAAAAAGTGATTGCAATTGATTTGAATCCATTATCTCGTACTCCGCAAACTGCGACAATTTCAATCACGGACAATGTTTCAAGGGCAGTTCCTTTAATTGCGGAGCAGGTGAAAAAATTAAGGAATAAAAAGAAACCTGAATTGCAGAAAATTATTTCAAATTACAATAATAAATTAAATTTAAGGAATTCAATTAATTTAATCAGGAAAGGGATTTGAAATTAAAGAAAGTAATGAATTTAACTGATTTAGCCAGAAAGGGGTTCAATCAAGCCAATGCGAATGAATTTAAATTCTTTCAGGCAATAATTAATTCATGAAAACTTTTACTGCTTTAATCTGGAAAGAAGAAGA
>JBDRGO010000084.1:0-2526 GCA_043817715.1 Candidatus Iainarchaeum sp.
TTGAGAAATAAATTTCTAAATTCTATAATTCTTTCTATTTTTTCTGTCATTTCTGAACGCATTTGCTTTACCAAGAATAGCATTAAAATGCGTAAAATCAGTTATCCTCAAATACCTTATGTCTTTTCTGTCCGGGCCAACCCTTATGGTTACAACACAAATCTGAGGGGATTTTTTCTTCGGAACATAAACTGAATTAATGTCTCCAGCCCTTACCTGCGCATGGTCTGCAACCTCTTCAAACAATTCCCTGTTTGCATCCAAGGGATTCACAGCAACACGCTTTATTTTCTCAAAACTCAGCCTTGAAGCATAATTTTCTCCAAAAGCCAGTATTTTAAATTTGTATGCTTTTACCTTAACTTCTCCCAGCCTAT
Source organism: Candidatus Iainarchaeum sp. (assembly GCA_043817715.1). GTDB lineage: Archaea > Iainarchaeota > Iainarchaeia > Iainarchaeales > JAFGBZ01 > JAFGBZ01. Next base: position 378 of record JBDRGO010000084.1, read on the forward strand.
CGCCCGGCCTTCCAAAAGTTGTTCTTCGTTCAGGAACTGGCACTGTCCTTGGTCTAGCCATAACCAGAAATATGAACAGAAATACTTAAATAATATCGGTATTTCAAAAATTCCCGCACTAGAACTGCACACTAGTTTTGTTTTTAAACCAAATAATTCTTTTTTCGCATATGCGGATTTATCTGGATTCAAATGTGTTTATTTCGCTTTTTCAAGTAGAAGTTGGAATGCATAAAAGAGGCTTGTTTGTTGAAGCAGGAACTTTTATTGAGAAAGTTAAGGAAAATGAACATTTGTTGGTTTTATCTAATTGGTTTTTTGATGAAATTAACAGACATCATTTTACCAAAGAAGATGTTTTAAAATACTTAGAAGAAAAAGAAATAACTTTTGAGTTAGTTGAAGAAAAACAAAAACAGGATTTAAATGAATTTACTAAAAAAGGAATTCATTATAGTGATGCTGTTCATATTGCAATTGCATTAAAGCATAAATGCGACTGTATTGTAACATTCAATTCAAAGGATTTTAATAAAATAAAGGACAAAATTCAAGTATTTGAACCAAATGAATTTTAACTCCAATTTTTTTTAACCCATTCTTTTGCCCATTTGTCCTTTTGCTCATAAGAAGCCATTTTTCCATCCCAGCCTCTTGATTTTGCTTTCTTTGCCAACTCTAAAGAACTTGCGCGAAGTTTTTTAATGAATTCACTTGTTTTCTTTGCTTGCTCTACATTCTTTCTAACAGAATCCTTCAAAAATTCACTTCTAGAAGAATAAATTCCTGAAGTCCTTACAACTGCATCAATTGCTTCAGCAAAAGCATCAGAAACCTCAAAACTCAACATTTTACCCACAAAACCACCTTAATAATATATTAGTAATATGTTATTAAAAAGGCTTTCTGATGCTTAAATATCTCTCACCTCTGTCAGGTAAAACAGTTGTAACTGTTTTGAATTTTTTGCTTAATTTTTTTGCAACCAAGTAATTTGCTCCTGAACTTATTCCAACAAATAAACCTTGTTTTGTTAATTTATTGCTTTCATTTACTGCTTCACTGGTTTTAACTTCAATTACTTCATCAATTAAATCAATGTTTTCTTTCACTATTTTTGGAATAAATCCTTCTCCTATTCCTTGAATTCCATGCAATCCAGGTTTTTTTCCATTCATTATTGCTGATTCAGTTGGTTCAATTCCAATTATTTTTGTTTTAGAGTTTGCTTGCTTTAATGCTTTTGCTACTCCGATAATTGTTCCGCCTGAACCAATTCCTGCAACAAAAACATCTATTTTCTTCAACTGATTCAATAATTCTTTTCCGATTTGTTTTTGTGCAAGAAAATTATTTGGGTTTTCAAATTGTTTTGGAAACCAAGCATTAGGAAACTTATTTTTTAATTCATTGAATTTATTTATTGTTCCTTGGATGTTTTCTTTTTTTGGAGTTAAAACAGTTTTTCCTCCAAAAGCTTGAATTAGTTGAATTCTTTCCTTTGAAACAAATTCAGGCAGTACTGCAATAAAATCAAATCCTTTAATTGCTGAAATCATTGCAAAAGAAATTCCTGTGTTTCCAGTTGTTGCTTCAATTATTTTACTTCCTTTCTTTAATTCATTTCTTTGAATTGCTTTTTTTGCCATAAACCAAGCCATCCTGTCCTTAATGCTTCCGCTTGGATTCAAAAACTCGGCTTTAGCATGAATTTTTCCTATTTTAATTAATGGTGTGTTGCCGATGCTATCCAGAATACTTTTGACACCGTAACTCACCTTTTACATTCATTTCATCTAACTTCATTTAATTCACCTCCAAAATCAATTTCCAAAAAAAACAGAAAATTATTTTTCAATGAATTCCTATAACTAACAAAAACAAGCAGAATAAGCTAAAACTAAATTAAAGGAATTCATATATTAATTACTGCAGAAGAAATATTTAAATTGAATGGTTTAATTCAAAAGCCGATTTTTACACTTATGTTTGCAGAAAATAAGCAATTAAAGAAGTTTAATGAATTCTTCTTTTGTCAATCCTAAAACTTTTATTATTTGAAGCAATGTGCCTGTTTTGAATCTTTTATGGTTTGGAATTACAACAATTTTCCCTTCACTGTTCTTGAGAATCACATGGCTTCCACTCT
>JBDRGO010000085.1:0-2717 GCA_043817715.1 Candidatus Iainarchaeum sp.
GAAATTAATTCAGAAAAAGCTAAAGTGAAAATATGAAAAATAAAGAGATTAAAAAAGGATACAAATTAACTAAAAAATGTTGGCAACAGATTACAGAATATTTTAATAAACATTGGAAAACCCCTGATAAATTCCCTGACAAAGCAATACTTTTATGCGACCAAGAAGAAGAAAAACTTAGAGTTAATACAATAAATACAATAAAAAAGTGAAAATATGAACTTAATACTACTCAAGCTCGGCGGAAGTGCAATTACAAAAAAAGCACAAAATAAAGCACAAATAAATAAGAAACTTCTACATAACATAGCATTGGAATTGAAGAAATCCATGAATAAAAACACTAAATTAATCCTAATCCACGGAGCAGGTCCTTTTGGACATACTTTAGTGAAGAAATATAAAATTAATAATGGAGTGAAATCAAAGAAGCAATTAATTGGTTTTTGTAAAACCCGCGCTTCAGTCCAGAAATTAAATAATGAAATTGTTTCTGAATTAACTTCTTGTGGAATTCCTGCTGTAAGTATTAATTCATTTGATGTATTAGAACAAAAAAACAAAAAAATTACTAAATTTGATTTGCTTCCAATTAAAAACACATTAAATTCAAATTCAGTTCCTGTTTTGTTTGGAGATATGGTTAAAGATTCAAAATTAAATTTTAGTGTTGTTTCAGGCGATGCAATAATTTCTTTTTTAGCAAAACAATTAAAAGCAAAAAAAATATTTTTTGGAACAGATGTTAATGGAATTTTTACCAAGGACCCGAAAAAATATACTTCAACTAAGAAGGTTAATAAAATTAATAATGCAAATTATAGAAATATATTCAAGGGATTGGGAAAGGCTTCAACTATTGATGTTACCGGAGGCATGAAAGGAAAAGTAATGGAATTAAAGAAGAATTTGAAAGGAGTAAAAATAATTGTTTTTGATTTAACTAAAAAAGAAAATTTAGTAAAAGTTTTTAATGGAATAAAAGGGATTGGAACAGAAATTTATTTTAAGTGAGTTTTAGAGCATAAAAACAGTTAAATTAAGTTTGCTTTAATTGATTGATATGGAATTAGAGGTTAAAGGAAACAGAATTAAATTTGAAAAAGAGCTTTCAGGCTTAGATAAACTTGTAATCAAATTCACTAAAATCCTTGACAGCCAAAAAATTGATTATGTAATAATTTCCGGTTATATTGCAATTTTTTTTGGAAGAAGCAGGCACACAGAAGATGTTGATTTATTCATTGAAGAAATGAATTATAAAAAATTTGAAGAATTCTGGAATGCATTAAATGAAAAAGGATTTGAATGCATTAATTCAAGCAATCCAAAAGATGCTTTTGAATACTTAGAAGAACAGCTTGCACTAAGGTTTGCAGAAAAAGGCTTTTTTCAACCAAATTTTGAATTAAAGTTTCCTAAAACAAAATATAACAAGTATTCCTTAAAAAACAAAGTTGAAGTCATTCTTAACAGCGAAAAATTATTGACGTCTGAATTGGAATTACAGATTGCATTCAAATTATATTTAAGTTCTGACAAGGATTTTGAGGATGCCAAACATCTTTACAAAATTTTTAAAGAACATTTAGACATGAATTTATTAAAAAAACAAATAAGTGAACTAAATGTTGAAAAACAAGCGGAGAAGGTTTTATGGGAAAAGGATTAAATCTCACAGAAATTGATTTAAAAGAATTAAAAAAAGAAATGGAGCTAAACAGACAGCAAAGAATGGAATTCATAAAACAATACGCCGAATGGTTAAAAAAAACACCAAACAAAATATGGAGCAAACAACAAAACAAGTATTGAATTACTTAAAAGGCGAAAAAATTGAATAAAAAAAAGAAATTAACTGATTTTGCAGGAAAATGGAAAGGAAGTAAAAAAGAAACAGATAAAATTTTTTCTGAAATAACAAAAGAAAGAGAAAAAAGCAAATTCAGAGGCACTCAAAAAAGAAAAACCGAGCATATTAAAATTTCTTTAAAAAAAAATGTCCAGTTCAGGAATAAAACCAATGGATTTGAAGACATTGAACTGGTTTATGACGCTTTGCCGAATGTAAACAAAAAAGAACTTTCATTAAAAACTGAATTTTTTGGAAAAAAATTTTCTGCTCCAATAATGATTGCAGCAATGACTGGCGGAACACCTAAAGCCAAGAAAATCAATAAAGATATTGCTAAAGCATGTGAAGAAATTGGAATCGGAATGGGTTTGGGTTCTCAAAGAGCAATGCTTGAAGATGCTTCTTTAACTTCAACTTATCAAGTAAGGGATATAGCACCTAACATTTTTCTTGCAGGAAATTTAGGAGCAATGCAATTAAATGAATTCCCTGCAAAAAAAATTGATTCTGCATTAAATGAAATTGGAGCTGATGCTTTAGCTTTGCATATTAATGCAGGGCAAGAAGCCATGCAGTTTGAAGGAGATACAAATTTCAGGAATGCATTGAATTCAATTAAAAAATTAAAAAAAGAATTAAAGCATGAATTTTTTGTTAAAGAAGTTGGATGCGGAATAAATGAAAAAACCGCAAAGGAATTACAGAAATTGAAAATTAAAGCAATTGATGTCGGCGGAGCAGGCGGAACAAGCTGGATTGGATTAGATTCTTTACGCGGAAAAGGAGATTTAGGCAAAATTTATTGGGATTTTGGAATTCCTACAAGCGCATCAATAATCCTCACCAGAAAACACTTTAAAGG
>JBDRGO010000086.1:0-10278 GCA_043817715.1 Candidatus Iainarchaeum sp.
ATTAAAGACTTCATTTTATTGGGTCCGGTTTGCCATGCAAATGCATTTTTTGAAGGCCAGTAAATGGTTGATACTGCAACAGGAATCCCTGTTTTTTTGGCGTTTTCCACTGTTTTAAGGCATTCCCTGTGCAGGCTGAAATTATGGAGCAAATCATATTTTTTTAAATCCGTATTTTCGCTGAACATTTCCACTTCAATTCCCTGTTTTTCAAGATATTCCTTTGTTTTCATTAACTGAATTTCCCCGCCGCCGGGGCTTTTTCCAGCGCCCGAATAACTTGAAAAAACTATTTTCATTTTTATTTCCCTCTATTCTTTTTCCTTAATTTATTTCTTTTTTTTCTTTGTTTCTTTTTTTCATTTAGAAGTATTTTAACAATTCTTTCACTTGTTTTTCCGTCGCCGAAAGGAGATTTTGTTTTCATAAGTTTTTTCATTAATTTTTTGTAGCTTTTTGAAATTTTGTTATATTCCTCAATAATTTTTTTTGAATTATAACCAACCAAAGATCCAAAGCTTTCGAGAATTTCAGGCCTTTCAGTTGTTGTTCTTGTAATAATCACCGGCTTTTTGTAAATTGTTGCTTCTTCCTGTATGCCTCCTGAATCAGTTATGATTAATTTTGAATTGGCGCATAAATTCAGGAAATCAAAATAACCCAATGGTTGAATCAGTTCAATGTTTTTCATTTTATTGATTTTTTTCATTAAGCCGAATTTTTTCAGCATTTTAACTGTTCTCGGGTGGATTGGAAAAATAATTTTTTCCTTTATTTCTTTCAGTGCATTCAGCACTGCATTCATTCTTTTCTTTTCATCGGTTGTTTCTTTTCTGTGCAGCGTGACGCAGACAAATTTATTTCTTTTTAATCCAAGCTTTTCAAGAATTTTTTTTTTCTGATTTTTTTGCTTTCTTGAGATTTTTTTCTGTTGCTTCCACAATTGTGTTTCCTGTCAGATAAATGCTTTCTTTTTTTGCCTCGCTGTTTCTCAAATTTGTAACTGAATTTTTTGTCGGCGCAAAATTATAATCCGCCAATGCATCTGCAATCATTCTGTTTATTTCTTCAGGCATTTTTCTGTCAAAGGACCTTAATCCGGCTTCAACATGCGCAAATTTTATATTCATTTTATTCGCACTTAGTGCCGCGCTGAGGACTGCATTTGTATCCCCTTCTGCAATAATTAAATCAATTTTATTTTTTTCAATAATTTTTTCTAATTTAACGCATGCTTCATTGATTTGTTTTACTGCTGTTTTTGAGCCGATTCCTAAATTAATGTGCGGGCTGATAATTCCCAGTTCGCTGAAAAAGTTTCCGCTTAAATTTTTTGCATAATGCTGGCCTGTATGAATCAGTGTCATTTTATGTTTTTTCTGCATTGAAAGCAGTTTAATTATTCCCGCCAGCTTGATTATTTCCGGCCTTGTTCCCAGTACAATTCCTATATTCAATTCAATCACTTTCGTTTCTTTCGGGCGCAATCCATGTATTCACTCCGATTCCTTTCCTGTTTCTTCATAAATTTCAATATATTTTTTTATTTTTTCATTCCATGAATATTCCTGCGCTTTTTTATGCGCGTTCAATGAAATCATTTTTTTTTCATTTTCGTTTAAATCCATTATTTCAATAATTTTTTTTTCCGCGTTTTTGCTTTCAAAATCAACAATAAACCCGTTTAATTTTTCCTTATTTTTTTTGCTTTCTTTTTTTTCCCCTTCAATGAATTCCCTGAATGCGGGAATATCATTGAGTATTGGAATTAATCCGTAATTCATGGCTTCCACTGCTGAAATCCCGAAGCTTTCATATTCTGATGCGGAAACAAAGAATTCGCATTTGGCGTATTTTTGCTCGATTTCTTTGTCTGAAAGATTTTCCGTTAAGAAAATATTTTTTTGTGCATGGGCTTCAGATATTTTTTTTTCAAATTCCTTTTTCAATTCGTCAAAATCTTTCCCAATAATGAACAGTTTTGCGTCTTTTTTTTCCTTAATTATTCCGGTGAATTTTTCAATTAATAATTCAATTCTTTTGTTTTTTGAATACCTTCCCACAAAAACAAATGAATTTTTTTGTTTTTTCATTTTTTCAATTTCTTCTTTTTTCATTTTTTTCAGTTCCGCGCCGATAGGCGCATAATCAGGAGTTGAAATTATTTCCTTTGCCTTTGTTTCATCTGCTTTGCTTATTACAATTACCTTGTCGGCAAAAGAAAGCAAGGCGCGCTGAATTAAATTAAAATAAATTTTTTTCAGAAGCAAAAATTTTTTTGTGTGAAAAATACTTCCGTATGTTGAAACAATTACCGGCTTTCTGTGGAGGAATTTTGTCAGAAGCATTAAATCGGAAAAAAAACCCAGCCCATGGACGTGAATCAGGTCAAATTCTTTTTTCGGGTAAAACAATGCATGTGGCGCGATTTTGTAATACTTTAAATCAATGAAGGGAATTCTTTGGATTTTAATTTTTTTTAATTTTTCAAATTTTTCCTCTTTTTTTAATTTTTCTTTTCCTTTAGGGCATTTATTCAGGCATAAAATAGTTGATTCAATTCCGTGTTTTTCTGCATTAATGCAGATATTTTCAATTACTTTTTCCACTCCGCCAATGCATGGCCAGAAATGGTGGCTTAAATGCAGTGCTTTCATCGGCGCCTCACCAGTGAATTGATTGTTCCTGCAATCAGCCCTAAAAGAAAAATAAAATCTCTTGCAATAAGTATTGCGGGGGAAATAGTCCCTACAGTCAGGTCTTTTTTCACTGCTTTGATTGAAAATGGCGCGGTTGAAAGCAGCAGCAGCATAATCAGCAGAATTGAAATGAATTCAATAATTTCTATTTTTGTTGTCTGAAATAGGGCTAAAAAAACTAGGAGAAGCCAGATTAAAATAATTCTTATTTTAAGTATCTGCGGGGTATAGGAGTCCTTTACTGCTTTTTTCGGGAATTTTTCATAAAGCATTATCCTGTAAAACGCCCTGAAAAATTTTGTCTTAAAATATTTAAAAAAAGAGGCAGGGTGCTTATGGTATACAATTGCCTCCTGATTGAAAATAATTTTTTTTCCCGATGCGGAGATTTTGAATGATAGTGCAGGGTCTTCTCCTGAAGCAATGGGAAAGCTTTCATCAAATCCGCCTGCCTCAAAAAAATCCTCTTTTCTGTATCCTGCACTGTAGCTTCCAATCCAGTCAATTTCATTTCTTGATGCTTTCATTAAGTCATACCTGTCCTCTATTTCAATCTGTGTAAACCTTGCAATCCATTCCCTTTGCGCTGTTTTATACGCGCCCTGAACTCCTGAAACATTCCTGTTTCTGAACGGCGTAATCATTTCATTAAGCCATTTTTGGTTTGCGATGCAGTCGGCATCAATGAAGAGCAACAGTTTTCCATCTGCTTTTTTCGCGCCAAGATTTCTTGCATGTGCGGGGCCTAATTTTTCCTGCTGAAAAAATCTTGCTTTTTCAAATCTCTGGACAATTAATGCGGTATTGTCTGTTGATGCGTCATCAACCACAATTAATTCAAATGATTTTTTTGTTTTCTGCGTCAGTATTGAGTGGATTGTTGCAGGAATTGTTTTCTCGCAGTTAAATGCAGGAATAATTACTGAAACTTCAACAGCCATAAAAACACATTCTTAATTAATTTCAGCTAAGGTTAAACAAGTATTTGAAAAAAGTTTTTCCTGACTTCATTAGCCTTGGGAGTTCATTCGGATGGGTTAATCCCTGCCATAATTTTTTTGCAATATAACTTGGCCTCATATAAAAGCTTCTTCTTGCTTTATCGCATTCTTTTACAAGTTCTTCCGCGCTTAATTTGTCTGTTGAAACAATTGTGTTGTGCTCGCCTGTTTCAAGAAGCCATTTGCTCCAGTCTTCTGTTGTTAAAAAGTTATTTTCTTTTGCCCAATTGAATGCTTCGGTTCCTGGATAAACCATTATTGGAAAAAACTGCGCGGTATCAGGATCTAATTCTTTTGCAAACTTAACTGTTTCCTGAATTGATTCTTTTGTTTCTCCTTTGTTTCCCATCATAAAGCATCCATGAACCAGAATTTTTGCTTTTTTTGAATCCTTCATGAACTGCCTTATTTTCTCGATTTTAGTCCCTTTTTTGATGTTGTTCAGAATTTCCTGCACTCCTGATTCAAATCCAACGCACATTAATCTGGATTTTGCTTTTTTCATCCACTGCATTGTTTCAAGGTCAATGTCTGCCCTTGAATTGCAGCTCCATGGCAGATTAATTTTTCTTTTCACAAGTTCTTTGCATAATTCAATTGTCCTTTCTTTGTCCTGTGTTAAAGTGTCGTCTTCAATCATTATTTCCTTTACTTCAGGAAAGTTTTTTTTAATCCATTCAAATTCCTGAACAACATTTTCAACGCTTCTTGGGCGGTAAGGGCGTTTGGTTAATGTCTGCGGCCACATGCAGAAAGTGCACCTGTAATTGCATCCCCTTCCTGTCATAATTGTTATCTGCGGATACATTACTGACGGATAAAAATAATCCTTTACATTCAAGTGCTTTTTGTAAACTTCGCTTACGAATGGAAATTCATCAAGTTCTTCCGGAGTAATTAATGGCATTTCAGGATTTGAAATAAATTCATTTTCTGAATTTGTATTTCTGTATGTAATTCCTTTAACTGTTGTTAATGGTTTCTTTTCCTGCAGTGCTTTTGCTAAATCCCTTAAAATAAAGTCATATTCTGCCCTTGCAACAGCATCAATTGCTTTTGCGCGCTTCAAGCATTCTTCCGGCAAGGCGCTTGGATGGGTGCCGACCATTACAATGAATGATTTAGGGAATTTTTTCCTTAATTTTTCAGAGGTTTTTGCATCATTATTGAATGAAGCAATAACTGTGTCAATTGCAATCAGTTCCGGCTGGAATTCAGAAGCAATTTTTTCAACTTCTTCATAGCTCTGCCCTTTTGAAGGCGCATCAATTAACTTAATTTCATGCCCTTCTTGTTCAAGCAGTCCTGTGGCATAAGCCAGCCAGATAGGATAATATACGCACCCGCCTTTGCTTACTGCAGGGCTTCTTGAAGTGCGGGAAAATTTGTTTAGGAAAGGCGGATTAAGCACCAGGATTTTCAAATTAATTTCACTTCCATTGCAATTATTTTTTTTTATTTTGTTTTAATTTTTTTTTATAATTTTTTTAAATTCTTAATTCCTTTTTTAATTTAATTTTTTTGATTTTTTTTCTTTTATTTTACTTCAAATTATTTTTTTCACTGTTTTTCTCCTTTTTCCGCAACAAATTTGTTTACCCTGAATAATTCTTCAAAGCTTCCTGCATCAAGCCATTCTTTTTTCATTTTGCTTGCTTTCAATGATTTTTTTTTAATGTAATGGTTATGCAAATCGGCAATTTCAAGTTCGCCTCTTGCAGAAGGCTTCAGTGTTTTGATTACCTTGAAAACATCCGGCGTATACATGTAAACTCCTACTGCAACCCAGTTTGTCGGTGGATTTTTCGGCTTCTCAATTACTTCAATTACATTATCTCCTTTTAGCACTGCAACCCCTGCTTTTTTTGCCTCTTCTGGGGTTGATTCAAACAATAAAATCCTTGATAATTCATTTCCTTTTTCAAATTCATCTGCAAAATCCTTTATTGGTTCAAACAAAATGTTGTCTCCGTTAATTGAAATGAATTTATCATTTCCAATAAAGTTTTCAGCCAAAGCAATTGCATGCGGCAGACCTCCGGGAGTGTCCTGAACTCGGTAAGTAAACTGCACTTCGAATTCTTTTCCGCTTCCCAATAAGGAAAAAACATCCCCTGCATGATTTACTCCGGTTATTACCAATATTTCAGTTATTCCTGCGCTCTTCAGAGTTTCAATTGGATAATAAATCATTGGCTTATTGTAAATTGGCAGCAAATGCTTATTTGTTGATTTCGTTAACGGACTTAATCTTGACCCCGTGCCTCCTGCTAAAATTATTCCTTTCATTTAAATCATCTCCATTCGATTTAAAGCTGTAAAACCTTCTATTTTAAAATTTAAATTGCTAAAGCAATTTAAAGCTTTAAATTTTTCTAAAAAATTTAAATTCATTCATTCTCACTTTATTTCTTTTTTTTCAATAATGGTTTCCACCACCAGGAATTTTCAACATACCATTGAATTGTAAAATCAAGTTTGTCCTCGAATTTTCCTTTCGGTTTCCATCCGAGCTTCTTTATTTTTTCTGCTTTCATTGAATATCTTCTGTCATGCCCTAGCCTGTCTTTGACATATTCAATTTTTTCTTTTCCGAATCCAAAACAGTCCAGCATAAAGTTGGTTGTCCATAAATTTGTTTTTTCATTTTCCCCTGCGATATTGTATGCTTCTCCTTTTTTTCCTTTCCTTAAAATCAAATCAATTGCTTCGCAGTTGTCATACACGAACAGCCAGTCCCTTATGTTTTTTCCGTCTCCATATACTGGAACTTTTTCTCCTTGCAATAAATTAGTCACAAAGAATGGAATTAATTTTTCAGGATACTGCAATGGCCCGAAATTATTTGAAGGCCTTGCAATTGATACATTTAAATCATAAGTCTGGGAATAACTGTAAGCCAGCCTGTCAGCCCCTGCCTTTGATGCGCTGTAAGGGTTTCTTGGATTCAAAACGCTTTGCTCTGTAAAGCTTCCTTTTGCAATTGAGCCGTAAACTTCGTCTGTTGAAATCTGAATAAATTTTGAAATTTTTTGTTTTTTTGCTTCTTCAAGCAGAACAAATGTCCCAAAAACATCTGTTTCAATGAATTCGCCTGGATTTTTAATTGACCTGTCTACATGGCTTTCCGCGGCAAAATTAATCACTGCATCGCATCCCTTCATTGCCTTTGCAGCAGTTTTTTTATTGCAGATATCTCCTTTTATGAAACTGTAATTCCCATCTTTTTCAATCCATTTTAAGTTATTTAAATTTCCTGCATAAGTCAGTTTATCCAGATTAACTATTTTGTCTTTCGGATATTTCTGCATGTGGCTTAAAATATAATTCGAGCCAATAAACCCTGCTCCGCCGGTAACCAGTATTTTCAATCAGATCCCCCTAATATATATTATTATTAAGTTCAATTAAATGCTTATTAAAAGCATTATAGTACAAAAACTGAATTAAAAAATTGCTGGTTTTTTTGTTGAAGAAAACATTATGCTGATTTTTGTTGGAGAAAACATTAAATACATGGAATCCGATTCTTTTCATATGAAACAAAAATTAATTTTAATTTGTTTTTTTCTTTTAATTCTTTTTTTCACTGCTTGTTTTGATAGTGAAAATCCTCCAAAAGAAGTTTCAATTAAATTAATTGGTTTTATGGGCGTTTCCGCTGAAACTGATTTTTTTAAGGTAAAAGAATTAGGCGCAGAAGTTATTGGATTGGCAAATGCAGTTTCCCCGCAGAATTTGCATGCTGCAGTAATTAATTCTGAATCCCTGGATTTAAAGCTTGGTGCAAGGGCAGAAGGACAGGAAAAATTCAACACAAGCGATAATAAACTTGATTTTCTGAAATTAAAACAATTGATTCCTGCTGAACAAAACCTTGCTTTTTATTATGTTATTGATGAGCCCTGCCATAAAGATAAAATAAATTTTTCTTTGGAGGAATTCAAATTTTTGTATTTTTCGGTTAAAGAAATCAATCCTGATATTCCTGTGCTAGTTAATTTTGGTGCCCTCGCATGCCTTGAATCATTCATTCCTGAAGATTGCTCTGAATGGAAAATAGCCGATATTGCTTTTTTTACTTTAACTGAAAAAAAATGAATTCAAATCCGAATTATTTGGCTGAAGAAAATTTTATTGCATTGAAGGCAAAAAAATGCGACCCTGATTTGAAAGTTGTTCCTGGAATTGCGGTTTATGAATTCCTTAATTCTAATCAAGACAGAACAATTCCTCTGCCTTCAGCTGAATGGATTAAAGAAACCGGATTAAAAACCCTTGAATATGATTTTGACGGAATAATGTTCTATCCTTGGAATCCAAACCCGAATTATATGGGAAAAACAATCAAAGATATTGCGAATGACGAGGAATACAGGAATGCATTTCAAGAAGTTTTCAGGGAAGCAAAGAAATGAATTTTCAGGGAAGCGAAAAAATATTTTGCATAGTTGTTTCTTATCCGCTTAATTTCAAACAAGCAATTTCCTGAATTTAATTGATGCATACAATCGAACTAATTTAAGCAATAGCATGTAAAAAAACGAAGCAATAAAAATTGCCGCTGAATGCAATGGTGTTTTGTTTTTCATAAAAGTAATTCCTCTTGGAGAACTTAATTCAAAATCGTTCATTCCCGGCCACCATCTTCCTAAAGTTAATTGCATGTCTTTTTTTGGTGAGATCAAAAACCCGAATTTAATTCCAAGAAATTCCTTTACTTTTTCATTATTTGGGTGTTTTTTATACAATAAAACATCATTTTGCCTGTATTGGGCTCTTTTCCATGCATATTTCATTGAACCCATTATTCCTTTTGGTTTCTCCATTTCATGGTCATGGAAATATTCTGCCTTAACCTGCTTTAATTCAAATCCTGCTTCCATTATTTTGAAAGCCAAATCGCTGTCTTCCCTGAAATAAAAGTAATCTTCATCATATCCGTCAATTTTTTTCAAAACTTCTGTCCTGAATGCAGTTGAAGTTCCGCCGTATAATGCAAAGCTTGAAACCATCCCTACTTTTTCTGAAGTAAATCCATTCATTAAATCCTTAAGCCAGTTTTTTTCAGGAATGCAGTCATGGTCCATATTGACAATTATTTTCCCTTCAGCAGCGGTAATTCCTGCGTTTCTTGCCTTTGTAACTCCTTGATTTTTTTTGAAATTAATTATTTTTACTTTCGGATTCTTTCCGAATTCTTTTTCAAGAATTTTTTCAGTGCCATCTTCTGAGCCGTCATTAACAACAATTACTTCCAATAATTTAGGATAATCGACTTTTAGGATTCCATTAATTGTTTTTTTCAGGACTTCTTTATTATTATATGTTGCAATGACTATTGAAACACTCGGGGTTTTTTCTTCCATGCAATCCTAAATGGATTAAAATAAATTTAAATAATGTAGTGACGATAATAAACTAGTATAAATTTCAGAGTGTTAAATAAAAATGTTTCAGAAAAAAAACGAATTAGCATGGAATGTCCTGAAAAAGGACGGCCCAATGGGGGTTGTAAATCTTGGAATCAGGTTTATTGAAGGAAAAACCCATCCTGAAAATGTTAATTTTTTTCTCACTTCCGCGCAGGTGGAATTAACCACTGCATGCAATCTGCGCTGCACTATGTGCGAACAATCTCATTTAACACAGAATCCAATTTCAATGAAATTCACTGAATTCAAGAAATTCCTTGACAATGCGCCTTATATTGAATTAATTAATTTTACTGGAATAGGGGAAATTCTTTTGAATCCTGACTGGTTTAAAATACTTGAATACTCAAAACAAAAAGGATTGTATGTCTGGTTTAATGACAATTTCACTTTAATGAATAAAGAAAATTCTCAGAAAATAATTGATTTAGAGATTGATGCATTGGCGGTTTCATTTGACGGCGCAACAAAACAAATTTATGAAAAAATCAGGAGAGGGGCTAACTTTGAAAAAGTTACGGCAAACATAAAGCAATTTACTGGACTGAAAAAGGCATTAGGCAAAAAAAAGCCTGAATTCTTCATGGTTTTTGTTGCAATGAAGGAAAATATCCATGAAATGGAGCCATTAATTGAATTGGCAAAAAATCTCGGAGTAAATAAAGTTCTTTTTGTTGGAGTAATCACTTTTGAAGGCACTGAAGACAAAAGCCTGAATAATCTGAAAAAAGAAGAAATGGAAAAAATATTTGAAAAAACAAAGGCAAAAGCAGAAGAATTGGGAATTACAATTATGGGGCTGCCTTCAATTTCCCGGACTGAACAGGAAGAATGCGATTATCCCTGGGTTTCTGCTTATATTACTTCTTCAGGGGAAGTTCTGCCCTGCTGTTTTGTCAAGCAACGAGATAAATCAGAAGTAAGCTCTTCTTCAATGGGAAATATTAAAGAAAATTCATTTAAAGAAATCTGGAAAGGAAAAAAATATGCAGTGCTTAGAAAAAAACTGAAAGAAAAAAACTATCCTTCTTTTTGTGATGGCTGTTATAAACTGAAAAAAAATTAATATCTGTTTTAATTTTTGTTTTTATTATTGTTAATTTTCTTAATTATTTTTATTATTTCGCTTATTTTTTTTATTTA
>JBDRGO010000087.1:0-14572 GCA_043817715.1 Candidatus Iainarchaeum sp.
ATGAAGATTATTATAAATGGAATCAATGGATTTTTTTAAAATTCTTTGAAAAGGAACTGGCTTATAAAAAGCTTTCCTCGGTAAACTGGTGCCCTGACTGCACAACTGTTTTGGCAAATGAACAGGTAATTGACGGAAAATGCTGGCGATGCAGAAACCAAGTAAAAGAAAAAGAATTAGAGCAATGGTTTTTCAAAATCACTGATTATGCAGATGAATTATTGAATGATTTGGATAAATTGGAACACTGGCCGGAAAAAGTAAAAACAATGCAGAAAAACTGGATTGGGAAAAGCGAAGGGGTAAATATTAAATTTAAATTGGAGAACAGCGGTAAAATTCTTCCTGCTTTTACTACTCGTTGTGACACTGTTTTCAGTGTTACTTTTATTGTTATTGCTCCAGAGCACCCGCTTGTAATGGAATTAGTTAAAGGAACCGATTATGAAAAAGAAACATATGAAATAATTGAAAAAATAAAAAAGCAAACAGAAATTGAAAGAATTACTCCTGAAGGAAAAGATAAAATCGGCTGTTTTTTAGGAAAATATGTGATTAATCCGGTTAATGGTGAAAGAATTCCGATTTATACTGCTAATTTTGTTTTAATGTATGGAACGGGAATTGTAATGGCTGATGCCCATGACCAAAGGGATTACGAATTTGCTCAAAAATATAATGTTTCTTTAAAATTTGTTATTTCGAAAGATGGAAAGCCCTTAAATCCAATAAAATATGGAAAAGCTTTTTTGGATAATGGGATTTTGTTTGATTCAGGAAAATTTTCCGGACTGCCTAATATGGATGCATTGCCTAAAATGGCTGACTGGCTTGAAGAAAAAAAATTCGGAGAAAAAGTTGTTAATTTTAAATTACGCGACTGGCTGATTTCCCGCCAGCGTTATTGGGGAACCCCAATTCCGATAATTTATTGCGATAAATGCGGGATGGTTCCTGTTCCGGAAAAAGATTTGCCTGTAAAATTACCGAAAGATGTTAAGTTCACTGGTTCAGGAAATCCAATGGAATCCTCTGAATCATTTGTCAACACCACTTGCCCGAAATGCAAAGGAAAAGCAAAAAGGGAAACTGATTCAATGGATACTTTTGTAGATTCCTCTTGGTATTTTTTAAGGTATTGCTCTCCGCATTATGAAAAGCTTCCGTTTGAAAAAAAGGAATCAAGTTACTGGATGCCTGTTGATCAATATATTGGTGGAATAGAGCATGCAATCCTTCATTTGCTTTATGCAAGGTTTTTTACTAAAGCATTAAGGGATTTAGGTTTAACTGAAATAAATGAACCATTCACTCGTTTATTATGTCAAGGAATGGTTATTAAAGACGGAGCAAAAATGAGTAAATCATTAGGAAATACTGTTGACCCTTCAGTTATTATGGATAAATTCGGTCCTGATACCGCAAGATTATTTATTTTATTCGCTGCTTTGCCTGAAAAAGAACTGGATTGGAGCGATAAAGGAGTTGAAGGCTCATTCAAATTCCTGAATAAAGCGGTTAATTTATTTGAATCAGATTATTCATTGAATAAATTTGATAAATCAAAATTAAATAACCGCGACAAACACTTATTGAGCAGAATGCATTCAACAATTAAAAAAGTCACTGAAGCAATTGATGAATTCAGGCTAAGCATTGGATTGGGGGCAATAATGAAATTCGTGAATGAATTGTCCAAATACAAAGAAAAGGAATTCAATGCAGATGTTTATGGCCTTGCTTTGAAAAATCTTTTATTAATGCTTTCCCCTTTCACTCCGCATTTAAGCGAGGAATTATGGGAAAAATCAGGGCAGAAAGGATTCATTTCTTTGGCTGAATGGCCTGGATTTGATGCAGGAATGATTGATGAAAAAGCAGAGGCATTAGAGGAAGCAGTTCTTGAAACAATTAAGGACATTAAAAATGTTTTGGAACTGGCAAAAATTTCAAATCCGAAAAAAGTTTCCTTATTCATTGCAGAGAAATGGAAACATGATTTCATGAATGAATTCAAAAAACAATTATCAAAAACAAGAAACACAGGGGAATTAATGAAATCAATTATGTCCACTGAACTGAAATCGCATGGAAAGGAAATAACCAAATTAATTCCAAGACTATTGAAGGATGAATCAAGGATTCCGAAATTTGTTGCTTCGCAGGAAGAAGAATTAAAAGTATTTAATGACAATATTGATGAATTAAATGATGAATTTAATTGTGAAATTGAATTAATCAAGGAACAGGATTCAAAGGAAGCAAAGGCATCGCAGGCGCTTCCCTGCAAGCCCGCAATACTGGTTAAGTGATTTTTTTTATGGATGAAATGATTTCTTTTGAGGAAAAAAAAGAAAATTTAAAGAAATTAATTGAAGCAGGGTTGTTTCTTGCTCCAGGAACAGTTTCTCTTGCTGAACTTTCAAAAACAGCAAAGGCATCGCTTCCTGAAATAAGAATTTCATTAAATGAATTAATTCAGGTTTATTCTGAAAGAGACACTGCATTAGAAATAATTTCTTCAGATGAAGGCTATCGTTTATCAGTGAAAGAAGAATTTGAACCGCAGGTAAGTCATTTTGCTTCTTCTCCTGAAATGCATAAAGGAGTATTGAAAACTTTGGCATTAATTGCATTCAAGCAACCAGTTAAACAAAGTGAAATCATTAAGCTCCGCAATTCAAAGGCATATGAACACATTAAAATTTTAAAGGAAAAGCAGTTCATTAAAAAAGAAAAAAAAGGAATTACAAGCATTCTTACGACAACCAAGAAATTCGTGGATTACTTCGGCGACAGCATTAAAAAAAAGCAGTTGCAGGGAGAACAGGTTGAAAATGCAGAAGAATTTTTGAATGAACTGGAAGGGAAAACTCCTGAGAATAAAAATTCCGATGATTTTGAAGAAGAGAATTAAATTAATTTCTTTTGAAATCTTTCATTCTCTAATCTTTCAGAAGTATTCCAACTCTTTCTCGCACACTCTGGAAGACAATCATTTTCCTTCAAATATTTTTCAATGAATGAAATTGTTTTTTCATCATGCGAATAACCTGAACCAATATCTCCAAATTTTTTTGATAATTTTTTTATTTCTGCATCTCTTTCAACTTTTGCAATTATAGACGCAGCTCCGACAATTGGATAATTCAAATCAGCCTTATGCTCTGAAACAATTTTAATTTTTTTATTTAAGTATTTTGAAATTCTTTCCCCAAACCTTGCCTGAACTAAATCGCAGGAATCAATTAAAACCAAATCTGGCTTTTTCTTCAATGAATTAATTAACTGCGCTGCTTTCATTGCCTCCAGTTCATTCAGTGATTTTCTTAACAAATATTCATCCATTTCTTTTGGAAAAATCTTCACTTCATTCCATTCCAGTGTCTTTTCCTTAATTTTATCAATTAATTCATTTCTTTTTTGTTCTGTTAATAATTTTGAATCCTTTACTCCTAAATCAATTAATTCCTGTTCTTTTTCTTTTTCAATCACTGCAATAGCCATCACCATTGGTCCGATTACAGGGCCCCTGCCTGCCTCATCAATTCCTGCAATAATCATCTTCAATCTAATGAATCCATAGAAATTGCTTTTTTAAAGCTTTTGCTCGAGGGGAAACAATGTTTCCCCCAACTGTCCCGCCAGTTGGCAGGCGGTGCACTGCTTTCAACAGTGCTTACGTTAACCCCTTCCTTTTTTGCTTTGAATTTTGCAAAGCAAAATTCCTTTTTTTCTTTGCAGTTATTACTTTTTTGCGGAGCAAAAAAGCATTTCTTTTGCGAACTTAGCTTTTCCCATTCAAAGCGAAGCTTTGAAGGGCACATTCAAGCTTTGCTTGAATTGTGCTTTTCTAAAGAAAAGCTAGTTTTTAAAGCTTTTGCTGGAAGAATTCTTAGTTTAAAAGGCGAAATTAATGAAAGCAATGATAATTAATTACAGAAGAGGAGTTAATACCCAGAACACTTATCAGATGGTTTTAGAGCCTCAAGGAGTAAAAGACAGAAAAGAAGCCTCTGCATTAATCGGCAAAACCTGCATTTATAAAACAATTTCAGGCAAGGAAATGCGCGGAAAAGTATCTGGCTTGCATGGAACAAAAATCGCAGTAAAAGCAAGATTCGAAAAGCCATTGCCTGGAGAATCAATTGGAAAAACGCTTGAAATAAATGAATGAATTGTGTTTAAAGAAAAATACCCTGTGGCAATGTTGTCTCAAAGAGTTTTGCAGAAAATCTGGGACAATGAAGAAGATGAAATTTGGGAAACTTATTTGTATTAAGTTCATTCAAATGGACTTTCTAGTTCTTGTTTTATAATTTGTTTTAATTTTATTTTTCTTATGCAATCAAATTTGCTTTATTTTTTCGGCAAAAATCCTTTTCTTAGAATTCTTGATGTATTCATTGACAACCTCGGAGAGGATTACGCTAAAAAAGAAGTTCAGGAACTAGCCGGAATAAGCAAGGGAGCATTATTCAATCATTGGTCTAAATTGGAAGGCCTTGCTTTAATTAAAATAACTCGCCAATTTGGAAACACTAAATTGTTTACTTTAAATACTGGAAGCATTTTCGTTCAAGACATTTTAAAATTCAAAGCAAGAATGATTGAAGAAACAATGCCGAAAGAGAAAAATGAAAGAAAATTATTAACTGCGAATGCTTAAATTAAAATAAAAAAAAATAAGAAAAAATAATGGCTTTTTATGCCACTACTTCAATATTCAATCTTTTCTTTAATTCCCTGTACCTGTTTCGGATTGTTACTTCTGTTACTCCTGCAACATTTGCAACTTCTTTTTGCGTCCTTCTTTCGCCTTTCAATAACCCTGCAATGTATACTGCTGCTGCTGCTACTCCGGTTGGACCTCTTCCTGAAATCAATCCGTTTCCGATTGCTTCTTCCAGTATTCTTCTTCCTTCTTCCTGCACTTCTCCTGATAAATTCAGTTCAGATGCAAATCTTGGAATGTAATGAATTGGATTGGTTAACGGAACATCTAATTTTAATTCTCTTACTAAGAATCTGTATGTTCTTCCGATTTCTTTTTTGGTTAAACCGCTTGCTTCAGCCATTTCATTTAATGTTCTTGGAACATTATATGTCCTGCACACTGTATACAATACTGCTGCAACAACTGCTTCAATTAATCTTCCCCTGATTAATCCTTTCTTAACAGTTTTTCTGTAAAGCAATGCTGAGGCTTCAATTAACTGTTCAGGAATATTCAGATAAGATGCAACCCTTCTTAATTCAGTTAATGCAATTGATAAATTTCTCTGCATTGAAGAGCTGATGCTTGCCCTTTTATGCCATTTAATTAATCTGTACATTTGGGCACGTCCTTTAGATGAAAGCTTGTTTCCTCTAAGGTCAGTTCCTCTTCTGTCAATCATTGTAACTAAACCCTTGTTTAGTTTAACGTATTTCATCGGGGAGCCTGTTCTTGAACGTTCTTCTGATTGGTCTGAGTCAAAAGAGCGCCATTCCTTGCCTAAATCAAATTCGTCTTCGCTTACAATCAATCCGCATTTGCTGCATGCGACTTCTCCTTTTTCTTCGTCCTTAATTAGTTTTTTGCTTTTGCATTCAGGACATTCGCTTGTCATGATTTTCAACCCCCAAAAATAAAAATGCAGTTTTTCCTTTAAATTTTAATAAATTAATTTAAAAGAAGCGCCAGTATATAATCCCTCACCCCAACATATATAAATCTTTCCTGTGGCTAAGAATTTGGTGTTTTAAGCCGAATAAAGGCATTTTATGAAGAAACTGGTTTGTTTATTCTTTTTCATCGGCTTCTTCATTGTTTTTTTCTTCTTTTTTATGGTGTTTTTCAGATTTTGTTTCTTTTGATTTCTCTTTTTTCGCTGTTTTTTTCTTTCCGAATTCGCCTTCAACCAGAACTGCATTAATGTTTGCATCCTGTCCTGGCCTTGAAGTTACTTTAGCGTAATGCTCTTTTTCACCCATTTTAACCTTTATTATGGCTCCTTTGGTTAAGATATTTCTTCTTGCAAACTGGGTGTTTGCATTGTTTTCAACAACTGTTTCGATTTTTACTTTTGCTTTTTTCTTTGTGTCTGGGTCAACTACATTGGCGTAAGCCACATGCAGTGAAGCCATTTTCTTTTTTCCGCCCCTTATTCTGAATGCATCGACTTCCTGTTTGTCTGAAATCACTGTATTAGCCGGGATTCCGCCTCTTTCACTTAATCTTTTATCTCTTCTGTTTACAGTGCCTCTTTTTCCTCCAGAAGCTTTCTTTTTTGATTTCAAATGCCATTGAGTCATAAAATTCACCTTTAAATTCTTGTTGCTCTTATTTTTTGTTTATGATTAAAAAGTTAAATGAATCCTTTTTCCTTGTGTTTTCTTTTGGAAAACTTACTATTAATTCCTTTAGAGCAAATATTAAAAGCGTATTGTTAAGTGAAAAAGCTCTTTTTTCCCAGATAATTAATTTGAAACCAGTTGCTTCTCCGGATCAGGTAATGTTTGCTTCGTTAAGTACAGTTAATTCAATTCAGTTCAATTCAATGCATTTAAGCAATCCTTCGCTTGAATTACTGCTTCATTTATGCGGGGAACGGCAGATAAATAAAGCACTGGATTTGCTTGAAGTAAAAGAAAAAACAAAAGAAATTGTATTAATTGTTGTTGGAAAAGAAAAAACAAAAATTAATTCAGAATTAAAGAAACTTGAAAAATTAACTGGATTAATTAAAGATGAAAAATTAATTCAAAAAAACTTTGAAAAAAACAAAAATGAATTAATGAAACTTTATGGAATCAAAGAAAAAGAACTGAAATTATTTAAGCATAAAAATAATGCATTAAAGGAATTAATTATTGAAAAAAACGCAATGATGGTGTTTGAATGAAAGGAAAGATAAGAAAAGGATTTTCAAACTTGGTTAAAAAAGGAAGAAATCTTTTAAGAAGAAAGTCTGATTTTCCTGAAAGATTGCTTGAAGAAAATGTTGAAATAGATCCAAGTGTTTTTCCTTTTCTCGGCCAATGGGCTCATATTCATAGCACGGGCATTCCTGTAACAAGGCTGGATAGGAAAGGAGGAAGGCAACTGGTTGAACTTTGGGGGCATCCAATGACTTTTTTAGGCAGAATGGAATTAGATGAAAACGGCAAGCAACAAATAGAGTATATTTATAAATTAAAAGAAGGGGAATATCGTTTGATTTCTAAAGAGGAGAGGTCAAAAGCAAGTTTACTTGCTCTTAAAGACAGAGTTGTTGTCAGCAAGGCAACAATTGGTTTTCCTGCAAAAATAAGAGTAATAGAGGAATGAATTTCATTCAACTGCATAATTTCAGATTTTTCTTCATTCCTTATATTTCCCATCCAATACTTTCCTTATTTCTTTTGCTTTTTTCTTTCCAATTAATTCAGTGGTTTGTAATTCTTTTTCTGTTGCATTAATTATTTCTTTAATTGAACCAAATTCTTTCAATAAATTGATTCCTGCCTGCGGGCCAATTAATGGAAATCCTTCAATTATGAATCTTTGTTTTTGTTCAAGTGTTAGTCCTTTTTTTCCAACCCTTAATTTGATTTCTTTGTCTTCTTTGAATTGTTCTCTTTTAGCAATCACATAAAGAAATTCAGCGGTTTCTTTTGCTTCTGAAACAAAAAAAACAGGAGTTCTGTAAACTAATGCAAGTGAAGTAAGCGCGCCAATTAATGCATTTTTATGAATATTTCTTAAATTAAATAAATCTTCCATTCGTCCTTCTACAATAATTAATGGAGAAGAATAATTTTCATTTAATTTAACTGCTTGAGTAAACAATCTTCCATCTAATAATGAATTTAAAAAATCGTCAACTGTTTTTCTTTCAACAGCAACTTCATCGCTTAAAATATAATCAGCCACTTCCATTTGCTTGACTTTAACAATGCATCCCCTTTCCTCCAGCAATGAAGCAACAGGGCTTTTTCTTTCTCTTGCATCAGCATAAATCAAAATTTTGTTTTTCACTTTATCCACATACTGCATTAACGTACTTTGCTGTGCTAAAGTGGTTTGTTTTCCCTCTGATTTCAGTTCATTCAAAGTTCTATGCATTCTTTTTTCTTTTCCTATTGAAGCCCAGTAATATGCTTCATCTCTTGTATTTTTTGCTAATAAAATTATTGCTTTTCCTTTTGCAAATCTTCCGGTTCGGCCTCTCCGCTGAATTGAACGAATTTCTGATGGAATTGCTTCATAAAAAACAACTAAATCAACTGAAGGAATATCTAATCCTTCTTCTGCAACTGAACTGCATATAAGTGTATTAAATTTCCCTTCTCGAAATTCATCAAGTAAAGAAATTTGGTCTTTTTGCTTCATTCCGATGTCTTTTCCTTTTGTTGCTTGACCAATGAATTTTGCAGCATTAATTGTTTTATGGTTTTCAAAATAATTATTTAAAAAATTAATTGAATCCCTGAAATGATTGAATACTAATACTTTTGATTCAGGAAATTCTTTGAATTGATTCACAAGAATTTTTTCTAATTCCATTATTTTTGGATGATTTAATTTTTTTTCAAATGCTTTGTCAGTTAATTCAATTGCTTTTTGAATATTTTTTGAATTTAAAACAGATAAAGTTGCTTTTGATGATTTTGTTTTTTCTCCGTCTTTAATTATTTTATCAAAGTATTGTTTTAATGGAGTGATTCCTTGTGTTTCAAGCAAATCAACTGCATGTGAAACTTTAATTAATGCAGCAGTTTTTGATGCTGCTGCAAAATAACTTGGTTTAGTTATTCTTTCTTTAGTTAATTCTTTTCGGATTTTTGCCTGAATTTCAAGTAATTTTTTTCTTCCAGCATAATTTAAATTAGTTGAAGAAATTAATCCTAGTTTTTTTAATGAATTTAATTGTTCTGAAACAAATGAATTAATTTCTTTTTTTATTTCAAGAAATTCTGGTGGCAATTCAAGTCTTTTCCATTCAACTTCAATTTCATTGAAGTAATCCCTTACATCCTTGTCATGCTTTGATTTCACTTCAATATTCTGAATGAATAAATTCCTTGTAACATCCTGGATTCTTTCATGCTCGCTTCCGGGAGAGGCAGTCAATCCTAAAATAAGAGGCTTTTTTTCCTGTTTCACATACTGCCTTGCAATGAAAGGATAAGCATAATCTTTCACTGCGCGATGCGCTTCATCAAAAACCATTAATGAAATATTTTTCAGTGAAATTTTTCCTGTCATTAAATCATTTTCAATTGTCTGCGGAGTAGCACAAATAATTGAACTGTCTTCCCATATTTGTTTTCTTTTAGTTGGAGGAATTGTTCCAGTTAATAAAGAAATTTTTTCTTCATTTATTAATAAAAATTCCCTGAATGATTTCTGGTGCTGTACTGCCAATGGCTTTGTCGGAGCCATTAAAAGAATTTTTTTTTCAGGTTCTTTTTCCAGCAGTTTTGCTGTTAAAACAACTGCAATAATTGTTTTTCCCAATGCAGTGGGTGCAACAACCAAAGTATTTCCTTTATCTAAAACAGAATTAACTAAATTAATCTGGTATTCCCTTGACTGAATTGAATCTGCCTTGATTAATTTTTCTTTTATGAACATTTTTTTGCCTTTTCTGATTTTTTAATTAATCTTTCGTTTACAAACATTTCCAATCATTTAATTAAGTTAATTTTTTCTTCAGCCCTTTTTTCATTAAAATTTATTTGAATTAATTTTTTTCAATTTTAATTTTTTTTCTTTTACAAATTTTTCTCTTCTTTCCTGATTTTTTTAATTAATTTTTTTCATTCATTTTCTCATGGTGCAGTGCACATTAATTTGAAGGAATTTTTTTATTAATTGAACGAAGCAATTTACTTTTTGTTTTTCCGTTTATACTGCCTTTTTTTCTTAAAAAACCCTTTTTTAGCCCTTTTTTTCCTTAAAAAATCGTTAATTTTATATATTTGTTGAATTAATGTTTATTATAGTGATTTTATGGCTGAAAGAATTCTTCCTTTAGCAGCAGTTGACAGAATTATCAGAAAAGCCGGTGCTTATAGAGTAAGTGAAACCGCTACTGAAGCTTTAGCTGAAAGCTTAGAGGAATATGGAATAAAATTATCAAGTTCTGCAAATGATTTTGCAAAGCATGCAAAAAGAAGAACCGTTACAGGCGAAGACATAAAATTTGCGCTGAAGAATTTGTAATAAC
Source organism: Candidatus Iainarchaeum sp. (assembly GCA_043817715.1). Lineage (GTDB taxonomy): Archaea > Iainarchaeota > Iainarchaeia > Iainarchaeales > JAFGBZ01 > JAFGBZ01. Next base: position 10,197 of record JBDRGO010000087.1, read on the forward strand.
ATATTAAAGTTGCATTTCTTTTATTTTCAAAAAACAAATTCTTAAATTCTCGTGTGATTATACTATTATTATTGCAAAAGTTGAAATAACTAAAGAAGAAAGACAACAAGCGATTAATGAAACTGCAAAAAGATTGGGCTTAAAATTATATGGTAGAAATCACAACCCAAAAAAGGTTTTATTGGCTTTTGAAGAACAAATAAGAGAACCTTACAAGCGTGTCGGAGGAACTATTGAAAGTGAAAGTTTGCCTCAAGCACATCGCGGTTCAACAGGTTCTATTTCATTTAAAACAAAGGAATGGATTAATGAAAAAGGAGGTTTTCATAGAATAACTACTAAATTTCAGGGGATTAATGTAGGTACACAAGAGCATGAAATAATTGAGGATTATATAAATAAAAGATTTGAACGATTTATTGCAAATATTGTAGTAATGCAGCGTAGAAAAACAGCACTACGGGCTGCTAGAGAGAAATTAAGAAGAGGCCGAGTCATTAAAGCAGCAAAAAAAGGTTGGCATGCAGTATTTACAAAAACTCCGAAACCGATAGTAAAATAATTTTTTTTATTTTTTTAATTAGAATTTTTCTTTCATCACTTTACCGCCGCAATATACATATTTGAAATTATGTGGGGTGAAATCCATTGGTTTCCTTGTTCATTTGATGGCAGTTCAGGGTTGACGAATTCTTCCGGCGGTAAAGCATAATACAGTACTTTTCCACCGAATCCTGCTTCAATTATGAATGGATAAATTGTTGTTTGTCCTATGTCAACAGGCTTTGAAATGTCTGCAACTCTTAAGGTTGAAGTTGAATTAATTACCTGCACTAATGCAATGTTTCCAAAGCTTTTCCAGTCATTTCTTAATCCGATTACTGTGTCATGTTTTGGGGAATTGATTTGAATTGTTCCCAAATAAGGCAGGCTGGTTTCGCATTCACTTTTTTTCATGCAGTAAGTTTCGCTTAAGGGTGATTTTCCGATTTCGCCTGTTTTATTGAATTCCTTGCATTTTTTTTCTAATTCTTCGCAGTAATTTCCAATATATGCCGCTGAAATAAATCTGTCAAACCTTATTGTGGTTCCTCCAAGTTTTCTTGCCCAAGGATTAATTATTTCATGTGAATTTACATCTGATTCTTTGTAATTTTTTATTTCAGGGTCTTCGTCTTTGAATAAAAATTCCCTTTCTTTTGCCTGTTTTTCATCTTCTCCTTCCAGAAGAATTATCTCAGTTCCTGCATCCCCTGTCCAAACCAATCTTCCGCCTTTGTAAACATATTCCATGAACATTTTCATCTGCGATGCGCTCATTTTTTTTGCTTTGGTGACAATGATTAATTTATATTCATCCAGCAATGCAGGGCTTATTCTGTTCAAATGCATTGAAGTGGTTCTTATTCCCATGCCTTTTGGATTGCTTAATTCTCTTGCCAATAGTTCAGGGTTTCCAAGCCCTGTATCAGAATAAACAATCAGTGTTTTTGGAGATCCCATTATTGACCAGTAAAAATCACAGTAGCCTGGAACAGGAATTACATCACAGCCAAAAACCCATGAAACAACAAAAACAAGTATTGCAATTAATGCAATTAAAATGACTATTCTTCCTGCCACTGCAATTACATCTGTTTTTTTTTCTATTGCAGGAGGAGAGCCATAAGGGGGGTAAGTCATGTATTTTCACTTAAACCTAATTCTTTAAATATTATTGCATTAAAGAATAGTTAAAAGAGTTATTTAATTGTTGTGATTTAAAGGAGTTTTTTTGCATGAAATTAACCAAAGGACCAAAGCGTTCAGGGCCAAGTTCCTCAATAGGAATACTTAATTTTTTTGATTCAGACACTTCTGGACCGAAAATGTCTCCAAATTTTGTATTAATACTTGTTGCAATGTTCGTTATAGTAATTGTTGCAATGCATTTTTTTGCTTAAAACAGCTTAAGCGTTTCAAATCAGTTTTTTTTCCTGCAGTGCCTTTGCAATTAACGGAAAAACAATTGTTGCTTCTCCATAAACATTAACTGTTGAGGCTTTTCCTTTAATTTTTCCCCATGATTTTGCTTCATGGGTTCTTGCTCCTGAAAGCGAGCCGTCAAATTCAGAAGCAGTTGAAACATAAACTGCGTAATCCAATCCATTTCTTAATAAATTTGCACCGATAACATGGTGCTTTGAAATGCCTCCTCCTAAAATTATTGCACTGCATTTATCAGCATTCAAAACAAGGTTCCCTAATTCCTTCATGTCAGCAGTTACATCAATTCCAAAATCCGTATGATCCTGCTTGAAGAAATACATCTGCAAACCAATTGCGCCGTCAGTTATTCCCGGGCAGAAAACAGGAATATTGTTTTTTGAGCACCAGTAAAGGAATGAATCCTCTTTCAGATGCATTCCGATTTCTTTAATTAATTCTCTTGGTGAAACAATTTTTTTTCCTGAATAAATTTTTTCATAAATTGGAATTATTTTTTTTTCCAGTTCTTCAAATCCTTTATTATGAATTAAAATATTTCCAATTCTGTTGATTCCTTTTTTATTCAGTTCAATGTCGTCGCAGAAAAATTCCCCTGATTCATAATCAGTCAATGATTTTATTATGTCATGGTCAATTGAACCTGCGGTAGTGACAATTGCTGAAACAAATTTTTTTTCACATAATTCTTTTATAATTCCCCTTAATCCTGAAGCAACCATGTTGGCAGTGAATGAAAGAATTATTTCAGATTTTTCTTTTTTCATTTTTTCAATTAATTCAACTGCCTTGCTTAATTCCCCTGCCTGAAATCCTGTTCCTGAAAATGCCTGAATCAATTCATTGAATGAATTTATTTTCTTTAAATCAATGTCTTTCACTTTCATTTTCTTTCTCCTCTGAAACAAAAACATTTATTAATAAGTAATCTCTTTTATTTCCTAAACATTAAGTATTTAAATACTTAAAGCAGTAAAATTAATAGGTAAAAATAATTAATTAATTGTAGAGGGTGAATGAATGTATCCGGATGATGGTGGTGCTGGTGCTGGAGGAGATGCAGGAGGCACTCCAGTAGGGCGAAAATTAGGCATGAATTTAGAGGGCTTTATTCCTTTGATTCTGATTTTAGTGATTGCTTTTTTCTTATTGATGAAATTCGGGGTAATCAGTTCAAGTACTCCGTTTATTGGAGGAATTACTAATTTTATTTCTCCAGAAGAAAAAGCAAATGTATTGCTTCTTGGTTCAAGCTCGGCTGAAACACTGAGTGAACTGTATAAAATGGACGGGGACTTAATTAAGCTTGTTCCGCGGGATGTTCCTTCAATTGAAAGAAATCCAAAATATTTATTGGCTCAATATACTATTGTTATTCTTGATCAGTCACAGTCTGCCCAGAAAGCAGTTTCTCCAAAATTAGGCAATGCAATTGAAGAATATGTCAAGAAAGGCGGTAAATTAATTACAATATTGGATTCAGGAATTTACCAGCCTGGAGCATATGATGTTGTCGGATGGGAAGCAACTTTTGGCGATGTAATTCCTGTTGAATGCACTAGAATTTATGAAGGAAACCCTTCCTGCACTCAAAATATTCTTGTAAGGGGAAAGCTTTACAGTGAACAGGATGACCATCCGATAATGAAAGGCCATGATGAATTCCCTATACATGTCGGCGAAACAGCAAACTTTCAAACATTTGATGTAAGTGCGACAGGAACAGAACTTGCTTATCTGCAGGATTCAGGCACATTGAAAACATATCCTGCAATAGTTGAAAAGAAATTAATTGTTGGAAAAAGCATTTACTTCAACTACAATCCAGGGTATACTTCAGGAATTTTCAGAAGCACAATTGAATATTTATTAGGGAAATAGTTTTTTCCTAATTCTTTCTTTTTTCTTTTTTAAAGAAAAAGTTTTTTAACTCACTTATTTAAATACTTTTTCTTGGAAATTATGTATATTTTTAATCAAAGATTTTCGGAGGTAAAAACTATGGCAGAAGAAAATAATGTGGTTTTCATTGGAAAAAAAGGCGCAATGGCCTATGTTTTGGCTGTTGTAACCCAGATGAATGAAGGCAATTCAGTGGTTGTTTTGAAGGCAAGAGGAAAAGCGATTTCACGCGCAGTTGATGTTGCGGAAATAGTCAAAAACAAATTCATTCAGAGCATCAAAGTAGAAGATATTGCAATTTCCACTGAAGACATTACAGCAGAAAGCGGAGACATATTAAAGGTATCAGCAATCGAAATCACTTTGAGAAAATAAACCAAAAGAAAAACTTGATTTTTTGTTTTTCTTTTCTTTTTTTTATTTTTTTATTTCTTCAACAAATTCTTTTATTTTTTCTTCAAATTCGTTTTTCTTTACTTTTTCTGCCT
>JBDRGO010000088.1:0-18636 GCA_043817715.1 Candidatus Iainarchaeum sp.
AAAAAATTAAATAAAACAAAAAATTAAATAAAACAAAAAATTAAATAAAACAAAAAATTAAATAAAACAAAAAATTAAATAAAACAAAAAATTAAATAAAACAAAAAATTAAATAAAACAAAAGAAAAAAAAATAAAACTAATGAAAAAAAATTAAATTAAAAATAAAAGAAAGAGAAAAGAAGAATTACATTTTCTTCTTTGATTACATTTTCTTCTTTGTCATTCCGCTGACTGCTTCAAATGCCTGAAGGATTTCAATCGGGATTGCGAATATTACTGTATTGCTTTGGTCGCTGGACAAGTCATTTAATGTATTCAGTGTCCTTAAATGAAGCGCGCCTGGAGCCAGAGCTAAAGTCGCTGCTGCTTTCTGTAAATTCTTTGCAGCAATTACTTCTCCTTCAGCCTTAATTATTGTTGCCCTTCTTTCACGTTCAGCTTCTGCCTGCTTTGCCATTGTTCTTTTTAAGTCCTGTGGCAGTTCAACGTCCTGGATTTTAATTGAGGTAACATCAATTCCCCATGCATCGGTTTCTTTATCAACAACCCCTTCAATTTCAGTTGCAAGCTTTTCCCTGTTTGCCAGCAATTGGTCCAATGAGCTTCCTCCGATTACATCCCTTAAAGCGGTTTGAGCATACTGTGAAACAGCATAAACATAATCCTGAATATCCAGTACAGCCCTTTTCGGGTCAGCTACCTTAAAGTAAACAACTGCATTAACGCTTACAGGAACATTGTCTTCAGTCATTACTTCCTGCTTTGGAATGTCAATTGTCTTGATTCTGATATCAACTTTTCGGTAAGTCTGAAAAACCGGAATTAAAAAATTTAATCCAGGAGCCATTATTCCGGAATATTTTCCTAAAGTGAACCTTACTCCTCTTTCAAATTCAAAAATTATTTTAACTGAAGCCAAAACCAATATAATGATTAATGGCACCAAGAAAAATGAAAATATACTTAATAAAGCAATTATAACATCAAGCATTTTATTCCCCCTAAATAATCATATTAACTAAAAATTACATTAAATTAGAAAAGAAAGTGATTTTAAAGCTTCTGAAGCAAAAAAGAAAGCCTTTTATTCCTGAAATTCTTTTATTAATTCATTATGGCAAACTCGATTTGTTTTATTGATAAAGAAAAGCAGTTCTGTGAAGAATTTTCAGTTGAAAAAGCAAAGGAATTAATTGATAAAAAAAAGATGTTCTGGATTGATTTAATCAGGCCGGAAGTTAAAGAAATTGAGCCACTGCAGGAACTATTGAAAATCCATCCATTAACAACGGAGGACATGACTAAATTCGGGACAAGAATCAAAGTAGAGGAATTCCCGGATTATGCGTTCATGGTTTTTTACGGAATTAATCCTGATTACAGCATGTATGAAATAGATTTTATTTTAGGGAAGAATTTCCTGGTTTCAACCCATAAAAAAGAGGATCCTTTTTCAGAAAAGCTCAAGAAAAATCCCGAGAAACTGGCTTCTTTGCTTAAAAAAGGCCCTGATTTTTTAATGCATGAAATACTGGATATGGAAATTGACAATTTTTTTCCGGTTCTTGACTCAATTGATGACTTGATTGAAGCGCAGGAAAAAATCATTTTAAAGAACCCTGAATCAAAAACCCTTGAAAAAATAATTAAGACAAAAAATAAAATAAATAAAATCAGGAAAAAGGCTTTTCATCAAAGGGAAAAATTAATGATTTTAACAAAAAGAGTTGACGGGTTTTTTTCAAATGAGGCAATTCCTTTTTTCAGGGATTTATATGACAGTTCCATAAGAATAACTGATTTATTGGATAATTACAGGGAAAATTTAAGCAGTTTAGTTGAAATTCATATGTCAGTAATTTCAAACAGAATGAATGAAGTCATGAAGGTATTAAGTGTTATTGCCACAATAATGCTGCCCTTAACGGTGATTACTGGAATGTATGGAATGAATTTCAAACTGCTTCCTTTTGCTGAATGGGAGCATGGATTCACTGCAATGCTTGGAATCATGCTTGCATTGATGGTAACAATGCTTTGGTTTTTCAAAAAAAGAAACTGGTTTTAAAAAATTAAACATTTTAAGAATTAAAAAATACAAGAAGAAGTGATTTTATTTGATTCAGGGATTGATTGCAGCGGTTTCTAATTCATTGACAATTGTTTCTGAAAGATATTTTCTGGCAAACAAAGGATTTAAAGTAAAGGAATTCACTTCAGACAGTTTCCTGGTTTTAGCATTATTTGTCTTGATTTTAAGCCCCTTATTTTTTGTTTTTTCTGAAGCATATTTTGAAATTCAGAATATTGCATTGCTTGCGGCACTGGTTATTATGGCTGCCGCAGTTAATTATCTTTTATTCACAGGAATAAGCAAGACAGAAGTTGAAGAAGCAGAACTGCTTATTTTATCAACCTGGGTTTTTACAATTATTTTAGGCGGGATTTTTTTTGCAGCTGAAAGAAATCCAATAAGGCTTGCTTTGGGGCTGGTTTCAGGGCTGGCAATTCTCGGAAGCCACTTAAGCCACCATCATTTAAATCTGGATATTTATGGAAAAATGCTTTTGCTTGCAAGCATTTTAATGGCAGGAGAAGAAATAATTGCAAAACAATTACTATCAGTGTATGATCCGTTTTCCCTTTATGCAATAAGAATTATTTTATGCACAGTTATTTTCATTTCATTGTTTGGAATTAATTTCCATAAAGTTCATGGAAAAAAAGTAATGGTTTTCTTTGCAGCAATACATGTTTTTCCAATGATTGAATTCATTTTCCGTTACTGGTCATACCAAATCAATGGAGTTGTTTTAACAAGCATGCTGATGCTTTTGGCGCCTTTATTTGCAGCATGGTTCGGGCACACATTATTAAAAGAAAAAATCCATTTCAAAAAAATACTGGCAACAGCGATTGCAATAGTTTGTTTGGGATTGGCGTTGGTGGTGTGAATGAAGCTTCCGAAAGTTAAATTAATTCCTTTGGGTGAAAAGACTTCTACTGGACAGAAAACAGATGAAAAACTAATATTGGATTTGTGTCATAAATCACAGTTAGAAGATCTGGGTTTTTTTGAACCTACAACAGAACATAATCTTCTTAGAACCATAAAAAATGGAAAAACATGGTATGTTATTGAAAACCAAGAAAGAATTAAAGGAATTAAAAAAGGACAAATTATCGGAGTTACTTCAGTTCATTTCAACGATTACAAACATCCTTCATTGCTTTTAAGACTAGCTTTTCCAACACTTAAAGGAGAAATCGGGAGAACAATTATTTTACCTGAGTTTAGAGGAAAGGGTTTTTCTGGTGCCTCAAAAGAAGAAATCGCTAAAACAGCTAAAAGAAGAAAACTAAATGAGCTTCATTGTGTTATTAATAAAGACAATATTGCATCAATCAAAGCAGTTGAAAAAGCAGGATTTAAACACAATGCACTCCGAAGCCTTCTTTTAAATCCATTAAATAAAGCAAAAGACACTTATCGAATTGAATGGGAACGAGGCCCGTATATTGTTTACACTAGAAGACTAAAATAAATTCAGTTCTTTTTCTGAAGCTTTTTCTTGATTTTTTTTAATGTGAAGAATTTTTCCCTTTCCATTTCTTCCAAGCGAAAGCGGATGTATTTCTGGGTTTTTTTCATTGAAGGAATAATATTGTATTCTAATGCATTTACTTTTCTTTTGGTTTTATCAATTTCAAAAGCCAAACGCATTATGGTTGATTCGATTTCAGATAAAGCAATTACTTTTTCTAAAGCTAATTCAAATCCTTCAGCTGCTTCATCAACTGCTGCGCTTGAATCCAATAAACCATAACCTCGTTCATTGAATTCTCTTTTCACTTTTTTTGATGAAATTCTTGGAACTCTTACACCCATAATGTTTTTTTCCCCTACATCCAGTTCAAGAGAAGAATTAAACGAGGACTGTTCGGCAAAAGAAGCCAATGCAAGCGAACCCAATTGGGCTTTGGCAAAAGAATATTTTTCATAAGTGCCTTCAAGCCCCTGCTCTAATTCAGAACGCAGTTGTTTTGAGGATTTAATATTCTGAAAAAATTCATTGAATAAGGCGTCTCTTTTTTCTTTCAATAATTTATGGCCTTTTTGAGCCAAAACTATTTTTTTCTTTAATTTCAGTAACTCCATTCTAGTGGGCTTGACATTCTGCTGAACCAAAAATTCACCTTAATTTATTTTTTCCTTTTTTAATTTATTTCCTTTAATTTTGTTTTTTTTCAATTTTTTTCCAACTTTTCTTAGGCGAGCAAAGCGAGCCGTTTTTGCCAACTTTTTTCTAAAAAGTTGAATTTAAACAATTCCATTCTAGTGGGCTTGACATTCTGCTGAACCAAAAATTCACCTTAAATTCAATTTATTTTGTTTTTATTTTTTTCTTCTTTTGAAATTCTTTCTACAGTTTTCTTTTTGCAAACTTTTTCTTTTCCCATTCAAAGCAAAGCTTTGAAGGGCGCATTCAAGTTTACTTGAATTGCGTCTAAAAGAAAAAGTTTTTTCATTCCTTCAAATATTCCTTTATGTGTTCTTCTTTTACTCTTTTTAATTCTCTTCTTGGAAGCAATTTAAATAAATCCCATCCGATTGAAAGGCTTTTCTGGATTGATCGGTCTTCTTCATATCCTTGTGCAATGAATTGTTTTTCAAATTCATTTGCAAAATTCAGGAAAGCTTTGTCTCTTTCGCTTAATGCTTCTTCGCCTACAACTGCAACTAAATCTTTTTTATCCATTCCTTCAGCATAACCTGCGTATAATTGATTTGAAACTCCTGAATGGTCTTCACGTGTTTTTCCTTTGCCGATTCCTGAATTCATTAATCTTGAAAGGCTTGGCCTTACATCAATTGGAGGATAAATTTTTGCCCTATGCAGTTCACGTGACAAAACAATTTGTCCTTCAGTAATATATCCTGTATTGTCTGGAATTGGATGGGTTATGTCATCATCAGGCATTGAAAGAATTTGAAGCTGAGTAATTGAACCAGGGCGTCCTTTAATTCTTCCTGCTCTTTCATAAATTGATGCCAAATCCGTGTATAAGTATCCTGGATAGCCTCTTCTTCCCGGAACTTCTTCTCTTGCAGAACTAATTTCACGCAATGCCTCGCAGTAATTTGTCATGTCTGTAAGTATTACCAGCACATGCATTCCTTTTTCAAATGCAAGAAATTCTGCAGTGGTTAAAGCCAGTCTTGGAGTAATGATTCTTTCAATTGCAGGGTCATCTGCTAAATTCAAAAACATTACAACTCTTTCCAGTGCGCCTGTTCTTTCAAAGTCTTTTCGAAAAAATTCCGCTTCTTCAAAAGTGGAGCCCATTGAAGCAAAAATAATTGCAAATTTTTCTTTTTTCCCGATTACTTTTGCCTGGCGTGCAATTTGAACAGCTAATTTATTATGAGGCAGACCTGAACCTGAAAAAATCGGCAGTTTTTGCCCTCTAACCAATGTATTGTTTGTGTCAATTGCGCTTATTCCTGTCTGAATAAAATCATTCGGAGGGCTTCTTGAAGAAGGATTAATTGACGACCCATAAATGTCTTTTACTGCCTGAGGAACAACTTCCGGGCCTTTATCAATCGGCCTTCCGAATCCGTCAAATACTCTTCCAAGCATTTTGTCTGAAACTTTTAATTTAATTGTTTCCCCTAGAAATTTAACTTTGGTATTTTTTGTATCAATTCCTGATGTTCCTTCAAATACCTGAACAACTGCGGCATCAGTGGTTACATCCAGTACCTGCCCGTTTTTTAATTCCCCGTTTGGGGCCTTAATCTGAACCAATTCACCAAAGCCTACATTGGTTGTTTTGTTCACCACCAATAACGGGCCTGCTAATCTTGAAACTGTTTGGTATTCCTTAATCATTTTTTCGCCTCCTTATTGTTTTTGGACAATGATTCAAATTCAGAATCCATTTTTTTCATTAATGAATCAAATTCTGATTTGAATTTTTCTTCCGGCACATATTTTAATTTTGCAATTGATGCAATACAGCTTAAATTATTTATTTTTTCTGAACTGGTTTTATTTAAAGCCATTGATTTAGAGTAAACTTTCAGGATTAATTTCATTATTCCTGCCTGCTTTTGCAGAGAACAATAAGTGTCAACTGCATCATAGGCATTCTGCTGTAAAAAGTCTTCTCTAATCATTCTTGCAACATCTAAAATAATTTTTTCTTTATCGCTTAATGCATCCGGCCCGACAATTTGGACAATTTCATTTAATTTTGCCTCTCTTTGAAGCAAATTCATTGCATCAGTTCTTAATGCACTCCATTCTTTGTCAATGTTTTCAGTTAACCATGGATCAACATCATCCAAATACAATGAATAACTGTTCAGCCAGTTAATTGAAGGAAAATGCCTTCTTGAAGCAAGTGATGCATCCAATGCCCAGAATACTTTAGTAATTCTTAACGTGTTTTGGGTTACTGGTTCAGAAAAATCTCCTCCAGGAGGAGAAACTGCTCCAATAACTGAAACTGAGCCATTTAATCCGCCGATTGATTCAATTCTTCCTGCTCTTTCATAAAACGAAGCCAATCTTGTACCTAAATATGCAGGATATCCTTCTTCTCCAGGCATTTCTTCTAATCTTCCTGAAATTTCCCTTAATGCTTCTGCCCATCTTGAAGTAGAATCAGCCATTAAGGCAACATCATAGCCCATGTCACGGTAATATTCTGCGATTGTTATTCCTGTGTAAATTGATGCTTCTCTTGCTGCAACCGGCATATTGGAAGTGTTTGCAATTAATACTGTTCTTTTCATTAATGGTTTTCCTGTTTTCGGATCCTTTAATTCAGGAAATTCAACCAATACATCAGTCATTTCATTTCCTCTTTCACCGCATCCGATATAAACAATTATGTCTGCATCAACCCATTTGGCTAATTGTTGTTGAGTAACTGTATTATGCAAAACCATTGGATGATTTCCTGAAACAAAGTTATGGGTTAAAGGAACAGTTAAATCATATACGTCTGTTTCTTTATTTGATTCATTTACTTCAATTATTTTATCACAATAAACATATTCTAATGCTTGGGCAAATTCCAGTAAATGTCCTTGGATTCCAAGAGATTCAATTACTGCTTGAAATGTATGTGTTGTTTGATTTGCATTAGCATAAAAAGAAGTTGTTGGAATTCCTTGTTTTTGCAGTTGCCATGGCTTTATTGAACCAAGAATTTCTTTAAATAATTCAGGAGTCATTGGAACAATGTCAGAGGAATTAAAGTAATGCTTTTTTTCATAATACTTTGATAATTTATTTGCTTCTCTTGGTGAAATGAAAACCCTGAAATACTTTTTCCCTTTAACTGTTTTTTCTGAACAGCGATACAATATTCCTAATTTTGCCAGCAGATAACTTAATCCTGACTGCATTTTTTTTGAAGCAGTTGTTATTTCAAGCTCTGTTTTGCCGATGTGTCCGTCACAAGAAATATATGCATTAATGAATGCTTTTGCAACAGTGTTTGGTGAAACCAATAATTGCATTGGTAAAACCAAGTTGTTTGATTTTTTCTTTAAAGGAAAATTAAATTCAGTTGAAAGAAGATTGATTAATGGAACACTTGCAACATTAACTGCTTCAACTGTGTTTGCATAATATTCCTTTGAATTCAATCCAAACAGTTTTTTCAGCAAAAAACTGAATCTTTTTCTTAATTCAGTTTTTTTGTTAAAGAATTCTACTGATCGTTTTCCTTTAATCATTCCGTCGCCCATCAAATAACCTAAAAATTCTGCGAATTCTTCATCAAAGCATTCAGGTATTTTTATTGGTTTTGACTGCCTTTCAGTTTTAATATTGCTGAAAGGAATTTTTTTTCCAGTAATTTCACAGACCTCGTTAAAAAAATCAATTGATGGCTTGTTTCTTTTATGATAATAATTCAATAAATCTGTTTCTTTTGCATTGATTTTTTCTGCAAATTTTTTCAGAGTCAGATTATTTTTTTCGCAGTGGTTTTTTATTTCTGAAACCATTGAATTTATTGCCGGTTCATCAAATATTCTTGCAGTAAAATTGATTGGAATTTTCTGATATTTTTCTTTGAATGGGATTTTTCTAGGAGAAATAATGAAATCTCCTTTCCTTAAATTCCTTGCTTCTGTTTCAATTACTTCAAATTTTTCATTTAATTTAAATAATTTATGGATTGGTGTTAACTTAACTTTTTTTCCGCTTCTTGTTTTTATTTCAATTGACTTATTTGTTTTACCTTTATATAAATGAGTAGCAATTGTTTCCTCTATTTTGTCACCTGAAAAAGTGTAAACTTTTAATGGATTATTTAATTCAATTATTGTTTCAAATGAATTTCCTGAAATTCTATTTTCTTTTGCTGAAAACTCTTTTTCAAAAACTTCTTTTATTGGAATTAAACCATTATTTGCTAAAACAAGTGTTTCTCCTGCAACACATTTTCCTGCTCCAAAGGGGCCTGGAATTGCTGCTGCTGCGCCTTTTGGAATTGGAAAAAAGAAATCCAAAACCCTTTGACCGCTAATTAATGGAACAGACGGAGCTAATTTGTTTTTGAATGGCCTTGCTTTTTTAACAGGCCATTTCTGAAGCATTATAACTGAAGTTGAATTTACTTTGCAGATTGTTTCTTCAATTGTATATTCGCCTTCTTTTAAACCAGAAACTTTTCCTTTTAATCCATGCGGAACAAGCACTTTATGCTTAATTACTGAAGTTTCCTGCACTTCTCCAAGCACCATGCCTTCTGAAACTTCTTCTCCATTTTTTACAACCGGCTTAAAATGCCATTTCTTTTTTTTATCCAGAGGGCTTACCTGAATTCCTCTTGCAATAAAGTCCCCTGATTCTGCCTTCAGCAATTCCAACGGCCTTTGAATTCCGTCATAAATTGATTCAAGCAATCCAGGGCCTAATTCAACAGATAAAGCATTTCCTGTTGCTTCAACTGGTTCGCCTGGCTTTAAGCCTGCGGTTTCTTCATAAACCTGAATTGTTGCAACATCGGCATTTAAACGAATTACTTCTCCAATAAGTTTTTCGTTTCCAACCCTTACAACTTCATTTATTTGCGTTTCCGCCATTCCATTTGCTTCAACAACAGGACCTACAACCCTGACAATTTTTCCCTTAGCTGCCATTATTCATCACTTCCTAAATTAAAAATTAATTTTTTCTCCTAATATTTTTTTAAATCTTACAAAAATTTATTTTTTAAATTCCTGAATTAAATTTATTTTTCTTTTTTTGCCCCAGTTATTTTCTTTTTTTGCTACTGCTATTTTATTTCTTGCTTATGCTTTTTATTTTTTAATTCGATTGTTTTTTTAATTCAATTATTCCTCTTTTTTTATTCCCATTACTTTTGAAGTCAGTTCTTCAACCAATCCTGTTCCTTTCATTCCTTTTGAAGGAACTTCAACAATTGATGGAAGTGGATTGACTGAAATGAAATCAATTAAATGCTTCTTTAATTTTCCTGAAACTCCTGAACTTAAAATAATCAAGCCTAAATCTTTTTTTGAAGCCAATTCCATGAACTGCTCCAATACTTCTGAATCTTTTTCTTTTGCGATTACTGCGGAATTGATTCCAGCCAGTTTAAAGCCGTTAATGAAATTTTTTTCCCCGAATGCCGCTGCCTTCATTAATACACCACCATTTCAGAAATCATTTGTTTAGGTAAACCTTCTTCTATTCCGTTTAAAATTGTCCTCAGCGTCTGAATTTCTTTTTCTTTCAATAACAAAAAACTCACTATGGGAGATAATCCAAATGCCTGCCTGCTGAATGCGCTTCTTATTTTCTTTAAATACAATGCATCCAATGCAGGCTCCATTAAACTGGCTCTTTTTTCCTTCAATGCATCTGAAAGCTTTTCATTCAATGCATTAAAATAAATGGTTCCCTCCAAAAGCGAAACAACTTCATTAACTGAATCTGCTTCAGCCAAAGATTTTCTTTTCGGTTCATTTAATTCAAACCCGTTTGAAAGCATTCTGTCCAAAAGCAAATCAGTTGAATTGCTTCCCATTTTTGCCCTTAAAACAAGCTTAATATTAATTAAATCAGCCTGCACTCCGAATAATTCAGTTAAAATATCCAAATCATTAAGCATTCCGACTTTCTGCGCAAGGGATGCAATCCTATTTCTTGATAACAAGGAATCATACAGGTATTTGTCCAACAGATAATCATAATTTTTTGAAGAAGCGCTTTCAACCAACTGCGCAAATTTATAATGCGGTGATTCCTTCAATAAATCAATTGCTTCATCGGCAGTTCCTGCATCAATTAATCTCTGCAGGAAAGCCTCGCTGAAAGTGCTTGGATATAAATCCAAATCAGTTTCCTTGCCTTGTTTTGATTCAAGTATTTTTTTGATGTTTAAGACATCATAGCGGGCATTCATTAATTTAAAGAATTCTTTTGCCTGCTGAGGCGAAATTTCAACAACTTTTGAATAAGTTGCAGCCAAAGCCTTTGATAAAGCATTCTCAATTTCTTCAATGCTTTTAGTTATTGGAATGAATTGTTCATATACTGTGCCTTCAAAAGCAGAAATTATTTCCTCTGAATCATAGCTTTCAATCAATGCCTTCAGTTTTTTTTCACCAATCATTTTGCCTTTCATTACCCTCATTCGTGAAATTGCATAAGCGTAAAGTCCGAAAGGCAGTGCCTGTGCAGTAAAAAAACCTATTGCCAGCAAAGCAGTTACAAGAACTGCAAAAACTGCAAGAAAAACCAGAAACAAGGCAAACAATTCAGTTGAACCAATGCCTAACAGCTCTGAAATCATTGCATTAACTCCTCAACAACTTTTTTCTTTAAATGCGGCCAGTTTTTTTCAAGCAAACTTTCAAAAGTATAATCCACGCTGATTAATCCATCACCAGATTCAATTACTGCCCCTGCAAGAATTGAATCATCTGAATTCACTTTGGCTTTTATTCCCTTAAACCAAGAGGATTTTATTTTTGAAACATCAGGTTTTGCCACCCGAATAATCAATTCTTTTTCATTGATTTCAATTACGCCTTTTTTCACCATTTCCTCTAATTTTTTTCCATAATTCTTGTTTTTTCGCAGAGAAGGAATCTGCTCTTTTGCATTAATGAAAACCTTTTCAGTTAATTCATCAACTGCAGTAAGCTTTTTTCTGTTCACTGAAATATTGGCGCTTGAAATAATCCTTGTTTTTTCCATTTCAGCCTTTCTCTGGCTTTCTTCAAGAATTTTTGCCTTTTCTTTTTCCGCACTCTGCCTTGCTTCATTCATTATCTGCCTGGCTTCCTCATCAAACTGATGATTAATCAAATCAACTTCTTTTTTTCCTTCTTCTTTTATTCTTTCAATTAAATTATTCAACTTGTCTCACTCCCTTAAAGGAATTGAATAAAAGCACTGCCTTAAAAAAAACAGCGCTTTTTATGCTCCGGTTAACTGAGCCAAAATTACGAACAGGATTATAATTGCGATTACAAACCCGTAAATTGCCTGTGTTTCAGGCAAAGCAATTAAGGTCAATACTTTTCCGAAACTATATTCTTTTTCAGCCATTGCTCCTACACCTGCCGCTGCAGTAATTCCCTGCCCGACACCTGAGCCTCCTGCTGCAATTCCAACTGCAACTCCTGCTCCAAGAACAGCCAAGCCAAAACCCATTGCTACCATCAGATCCATTATTTTTCACCTCCTATTTTAGTGTATTTTCTTTCAGTATAAAACGGCTCAAACTTTTTTCCCCCGCCTTCATAAAAATAGCCGAAGAACTCAACAAAGTTAAGCCTTAAAGCATGGACAAAACTGCCCAAAATATTGAATAAAAAATTTGCAAAATGCGCCACAATTAAAACCAATGGAGCAAGCAAAATCCCGACAAACGGAATCAATGCAACCAGTTTCACTATTTCATTAATTGCCAAAGCAATTGAAAAAGTTGCAAAACTTAACGCAAGCAATCTTAAATAACTTAATACATTGCCTGAAAAACTGGAAATTCCCATTAAGCCCATTACTCCTGAACCCTTTAAAAGCAATGCAAGAGTGACAATGAAATAAAATGCCCCAAAATAAAGGAACATTTCGCTTAAGCCAAAAAGCATATTCAAAAAAATCAAAAAAACAGATAATTGCAGGAAAAACCACGGAATCTTTTCATAAAAAAATCTTTTAAATAATTTTTTTCTGATTAAATCATATGAACCCAAAAACAAGGCAATATTAATGTGAATCAAGCCAAGCCCTAAAATGGCTCCAATAAAAACCAATGCAGATTCGCTTCCCATAGGGTCAAACAAAGCAGCCTTAAAGCTCGGGCCCAAAAAATTTCCAAAAAATGAGCCAAACAGCCATCCAAAAAAAGAAGTCAGAATTCCGCCGTGCAGAATAATGGTTGCCAAGCGCTTGTTTGAAACTGATTTTTTTCCGATTGTTTCACGCAAAAACAAACCTAAAATAATTAACAGAATTCCATAGCCTAAATCAGAAAAAGCCAGGCCAAAAAACAAGGGATAAAGCAATGCAATGAAAAAAGTCGGGTCAATACCGTTGTATTCAGGCAAACCAAACAATTCCAGAAGCATTTCATAATTTCTTATAAAAGGAGGATTGCTTAAAATAACAGGGGCATCTTCGTCCTTAAAAGAAATTTCTTCCAAAACACACAAACCCTGCGCTTCATTTAAAATAGATGAACTGACTTTTTCAGATTCCTTCACCGGGACAAAAAAATCAAACAACATCACAGAATTTGTCTTTAAAAAAGAATTAAATGCAATTGCCTTGTTTTTCTCCGCCTCTAAAAATTCTGAAATAACAAATAATTTCCTTAAATTTTCCGCCCTTAATGCCCGTGCCCTTTCCTCTAACTTAAGCTTCTTTAATTCAAGTGATTCCAATTCTTTTTTATTTTTTGAAATCAAAGCATTTGTTTTGCCCTTAAATTCAGGCACAAAAATTCTTTCAAATCCAATGCCCCTTAATTTCTTTAAAAACAAATCCTCTGAATTTTTTTCAACGCTTACCAAAACAATTTTTTCAGCTTCGCCCTGGCATTTGTGAATCTTTGAATTTTCCTGCGCTGAAACAATTTTTTTAAGTGCATCCTCATTTTCCAATGCAATCTTTCCGACCATAACAGAAAGATTTCTGTAGCCGGAAATATTTGAAGCCTCAACATCAAGCGAAGACAATAAATTCAATACAATTAATTCCTCGTTTATTGAATCAGCCGATTCATTAAGCATTCTTAATTCTGATTCAAGCCGGGAGGTTTCCTCAAAAACAGGGGAAAGATTTTCTTCAACCAGATTTTTTAATTCATCAAATGAAACAGGCTCTTCTTCCCTTACCTTAACATCATTGAAAAGAAATCCTTTAACTGAATCCAAAATATTTTTTTTATCTGCAAAAAGTTCCAGAAAAGAAATTGTCTTTTTTACCCTTGCCAATTCATAACCTGAAAATTTTGACCTTTCAGCAGAATGCGCTTCACTTAATTCATTTAAATTTTCATCTGATTTGACTGAAACAATCTGAATCAGTTTATTTTTATGCAATTTATCCAAAACAAGCTGGAGTTTTTCACTTAAAACAAACGCCCTTAATTTTTTGAGCTTAACAGGTTTAAACATCCACCAACGCCTCTAATACTCCTGAAACTGCTTTAGAAACTTTTTTTTCAGCAGAAGAAACATCTGAATTCAATTCAGTTTCAGCAGAAGAAGAAATTTCAGAAAATTTTTCCTTTGCCTCATTTTTAGCTTTTTCAATTAATTTCTCTGAATCATTCAAAGCAGATTTTTTTTCAGATTCAAGCAATTTCTTTGCATCAGCTTTCGCCTGCAAAACCAATTCAGCGCCCTTTTTCTGGGCATTCAAAATATCTCTTTCAACTTTCTGTTCAACAGCACGGATTTCCTTCAAAGTATCCAATTAACTCACCAAGCACACTAGACAATATAATGCTTTAACAAAGAAAACAAATAAAAATAAATGCTTAAAAATCGTTTAATAACGCAAATCCTTTAAAAAAGGAAATATATAGTATATCATTATTACAAATATATAAAGGGCTCATAGCGTAGTCTGGACAGCGCAACTGGCTTCTAACCAGTAGGTCGAGGGTTCAAATCCCTCTGGGCCCGAAGCCTTTTTAAGAAAAAGGCTTACGTTCACCCAAAAAAGGAATTCTGCTTCGCAGAATTCTAAAGAACAATGCTTAATGCAATTGCGAAGCGATTGCAAAGGAAGGGGTTAACGCAAGGGGAAACCTAGGTTTCCCCTCGGTTCAAATCCCTCTGGGTCCGAGCTTTCTTTTAAAAAAACACAAGTAAAGCAAAGCTTTACTGTGCCCATTCAAGCTTTGCTTGAATTGGGGAAAGCTACGTTCGCAAAGAAAAAGGAATTCGCTTTCAGCGAATTCTAAAGCGAAATTTTAAAATTCTGGAAGAAAAGCATGGTTTCTTCGTCAAATTATTGAATTTCCGCTTTTCTTTTTATTTCTTTCTTTATGTATATATAAATGAGATAAACAAAAAACAGATGATAAAAAATGGGTTCTGAATTAAATGAATTAATTGCTTTAGCAATTGAAAAAGAATTAAATGGATTGAAAACAAAAAAAGAAATTATGGAAATACTTGCAAAGCCTCCAAGCCGAGAATTAGGCGATTTAAGTTTTCCATGCTTTTCGTTGGCAAAAGAAATGAAAAAATCCCCGAATGAAATTGCAGAAGAATTAAGCAAAAAAATTTTAATCAAAGGAATTGAAAAAATTTCTGCAGAAGGTGGATATATGAATTTCTTTTTTGATTCATCTGATTTGGCAAAAAAAGTAATTGAAAAAATTTTAAAAGAAAAAAATAATTACGGAAAAAACACATTAAAGAAAGGAAAAAAAGTAATGGTTGAATTTTCTTCGCCTAACACAAACAAACCGCTTCATTTAGGGCATTTAAGAAACATGAGTTTGGGAGAAAGCATCAGCAGAATTTATGAAGCAGCAGATGCAAAAGTTTTCAGAACTCAGATAATTAATGACCGCGGAATCCACATATGCAAATCAATGCTTGCATACCAAAAATGGGGAAACGGAAAAAAACCCTCTAAAAAAAAGAAATCAGATCATTTAGTCGGGGACTTTTATGTCTTATTTTCAGAAAAATCAAAGCAGGACACTTCCCTGGAAATTGAGGCTCATCAGCTTCTTCTGGAATGGGAAAAAGGAAACAAAGAAACCCTGAAATTATGGAAACAAATGAATAAATGGGCAATGGACGGATTCAATGAAACATACAAAAAATTCGGAATTAAATTCCATAAGAATTATTATGAAAGCGGAATTTACAAAGAAGGAAAAAAAATAATCCTTGATGCATTAAAGAAAGGGGTTTTTTCAGAGCAGAACGGGGCAGTAGTTGTTCCCTTGGAAAAATTCAATTTGCCGAATAAAGTGGCAATCCGCGCTGACGGCTCAAGCCTTTACATTACACAGGACATTTATCTGGCACAGTTAAAAGTAACTGAATTCAAATTAGATGAATCAATTTATGTCATTGGCAGCGAGCAAAACCTTTACTTTAAACAGCTTTTTAAAACACTTGAACTGCTCAGCTATCCGTGGGAAAAAAACCTTTACCACCTGAGTTACGGCATGGTTAATTTGCCTGAAGGAAAAATGAAATCAAGGGAAGGGACAGTTGTTGATGCAGATGACTTAATGAATGAAATGCAGAAATTAGCTGAAAAAGAAATAAAGAAAAGAGACAAAAAAATATCAAAAAAAGAGCTTGAAAAAAGGGCGAAAGAAATTTCTTTAGGCGCAATAAAATTCTTTTTACTAAAAAATGATCACTTAAAAGACATGACTTTTGATCCAGAACAAAGCATTTCATTTGAAGGAGAAACAGGGCCTTATGTACAGTATGCTTATGCAAGGGCAAAAAGCATTTTAAGAAAAGCAAAAAAAGCAAATAAAAAAATTGATTTCAAGGCATTAATCCATCCGAAAGAAAAAGAATTAATTATTGCATTGAATGAATTCCGTGAAAATGTAATGAATTCACTTGAAGCAAAAAGTCCGCATAAAATAGCACATTATTTGCTTGAGTTAAGCGCCAAATTCAATTCGTTTTACCATGAAGTGCCGGTGCTTAAAGCAGAAGAAAAAGAATTAAATGCAAGAACTGCATTAATTAATGCAGCAGGTATTGTACTGCAAAATGGATTGGATTTGCTGGGGATAAATGCATTGGAAAAAATGTGATGAATGCATGAAAAATAATAAACTCAATAAAGAAAAAATGCTGAAAGAACTGCTAAAGAAATGCAAGGAAAAAAATTCAGACAGCATAAAAAAAGCATTCAATTATTCCTTTGAAGCGCATAAAAAACAGAAACGTGCTTCAGGAGAGCCTTTCTTTATTCATCCTTACCAAACTGCATTAACTCTTGCCGAATGGGAAATGGACAGCAAAACCATTGCCGCAGGATTGCTGCATGACATAATTGAAGACACCCAATGCACTCAAAAAGACATGATTAATGAATTCGGGACAGAAATATGCGAATTGGTAATCGGAACAACACAAACTGATTCAACCCTTTCTTCAAAAGAAACAATCAAAGCACAGGCACTGAGGGAAACCCTTATTGCATCAATGGAAAAAATCAATCCATTAATAATTAAGCTGGCGGACAAACTGCATAATCTTGAAACGCTTCAGTATCTTCCGGAAAAAAGAAGAAAAGAAATAGCCAGAGCCGCATTGAATAGTTACAGCCCGATAGCGGAAAAGCTTGGAATGAATGATGTAAAATACAGAATTGAAAGACTGGCTTTTCCATATACAAATCCAAAAGAATTCAAAAAAGTAATGGATTTTTTGAAAAAAAACAATCCGAAAAAATTGCTTCAGATAAAAAAAGCAGCACATCTCCTGAAGCCATTGCTTGGAAAAATGCTTGTAAAATTCGAGGAATTAAAGCGCCCTGCATTCATTACCTACAAAAAAACAGCAAATAAAAGGGAACTAAAATCAATTTACGATTTCATTGTACTGAAAGTAATAGTCAAAAAAAAAGAAGACTGTTATAAGGCAATGGGAATAATTCACAGGACTTTCCAGCCTATTCCCGGAAAAATCAAGGACTTCATTGCAATTCCAAAAAATGAATTTTACTGCGCAATCCATACAACAGTCATCGGCCCCGACGGAACCCCGCTAAAAATTTACATTAAATCAGATGAAATGAATGAACTTTCAGAAAAAGGAATCCTTTACCTTATTGAAAAAAAACACAGGCAAAACAAATTTTTAAGGCAGAAAATTGAATGGATCCAAAAAATCCAGAAAAGCAAGCCCACAACATTCAAGCAACTGGCATGCTATCTTGGAATCAACGGCATAGCGGAAAAAACATTTGTCTTCAATTCAAAAGGAAAACTTATTGAACTGCCCCAAAACTTTAATGCAATAGATTATTATTTTTTAAGACATGAAGAAAAAGCCCCTTACCTTAAAGCAGTAAAAATAAACAAAAAAAAGGCCAGGTTCAATACCCTGTTGAAAGCAGGGGACATAATTGAGGCGGAATTCACAAAAAAGCCGACAATAAATGAAAGATGGCTTCTGCTGGGAAAAAGTCCGGAAACATACAAAAAAATAAAGAAGGCGCTGAAAAAACATTCAAAAAAAATGGAAGCGAAATTTTATTCAATAAGATTTAGAATAAAAAACCGCCTCGGAATGCTGGCAAAATTTTCTACTTCATTAGCAAAAAACAACATTAATATTGAAGATATATACCAAGAAGAAATTGACCTTGAAACAGGAAAAAAAATGTTTATATACTTAAAAGTAAAAACCGATGACAAAAAACAAATAATAAAAGCAATAAAAGACCTTAAAAAAATCAAAGAAATAAAAAACATAAGCAAAAAAGAAATATGAAAAAACAAGAACAAAAAACAAATTAATTAAAAAACAAAATTAAAAAAAAAGAATTAAAAAAAACAAAAAAAATAAAACAAATTAAACAAACAAGCAAAAATTAAAAAATTCAAAAAAAGAAAAAACAAAAATTAAAACAAGCAAAAAAATAAGAATTGAAATTAATTAAAACCCAGTTAATTCTGCTTTTCTTTTTTCCCAAATTCATTCAGTTCTTTTCTGAATCTTTTAATGGAATTAATCAAATGCTCGGGCTGGGTTGATAAAATCAGGCAGCATTCCTTGACTAGTTCTTCATCGCTTAAATCCGCTTTTTCGCATGAAACCAGATTTAAATCAAAGTCAATCTGTTTCTTTTTCTTCACTGTTTTTTTTGCCTTCTTCCATTTAGTGAAAAGCTCTTCACATCTTACAGGAATCGTTTCTTTCCCACAGTCCAGCAGGCTACAAAGTTCAGCAATAAGCTCTGCTTCTTTTTTTGACTCCTTTTTTGCCGCATTACCACAAGCAAAATTAATCCTTATTACTCCATCCTGAACACGGGTTGAATTAATTATTTTGAATATTTCAAGCTCAAAAGTATTTTCCAGATGGGTTCCACCGCATGCCTCAACATCAATTCCTTTTACTTCAACAATCCTTAATTTT
>JBDRGO010000089.1:0-8662 GCA_043817715.1 Candidatus Iainarchaeum sp.
AAAAATAACCAAAGACGCAAATGATTTATTGATTTATGTTCAAGGAAATAAAAACACGTCAAAAGAATACTTAATGAAAGCATTAAAGGAAATATGCGAAAACATTAAGCAATTTTGTGAAGGCGAATATGAAATATTGGATTAAATTTGTGTCTTGTTAAATTTGTTCTAATTCTGCAAGCAATTTTTTCAATCCCGATCTTCTATCTGCTTGTTCACGCGGGGTTGTTTCTAGCGATGCTCTAATCATTGTAGCTAAATTTTGTTTTCTATATGTTGTTTCACTATGCTCGCCTCCAATACTTTGCACGTCTACTCCCTATTGTCGCATTTTATCTTCAAATAGATTTAATTTACTAATTCGGAAATCAATAGGGCCGGTTCCCTGTCTTTTTATTTCTCTTCTTCTTTCTGGCATAATTTCCCTCCAATAAAATAAATAATGCCCTTCCCTAAATTAAAACCTTTCCTTTCTTCATCCTTCAATGGATTTATTTCAACCAAATCCATTCCTTTTACTTTTCCATTTTCAAGAATTAATCCAAGCAATTCAAAGAATTCCTTTTCATTCAATCCGTTTTTTTCCAGATAGCCTGTTGCAGGCATTATGGAAGGGTCAAATGCATCGCAGTCAATTGAAAGGAAAATGTTTTTTTTGTTTTGAATAAATTCTTTAATTTGTTTTTTTGTTTTTTCTAAATTTTCATGAACTTCATTTGAACTAATTACTTGAATTTCTTTTTCTTTCAGCCATTTTTCTTCTATTTCATAAATTTTTCTTACTCCAATTAAAAGAAGATTTTCTTTTTTTAAAATCCCTTCTTCCACAAGCGTTTTATTCATGTCTTCATGCGAAACTGGCTTGAAGAACTGAGCGCAGTCGGCATGCGCGTCAAAAACAATTAAGCACGCGTTTTCATACTGCTCCGCAAATGCCTTGAATTCAGAGTAAGTGATGGAGTGGTCGCCTCCAAGAAATAATGGAAATTTTTTTTTTTGAATTTTTGAATTATTTTTTTTAGTTTTTTCTTCAATTAATTTTTGTTCTTGAAATATTTTTTTTGCTTCTTCAAAAACCAGTTCATCTGTTGCTTCAATGTCATTTTGAATTACTTTTATTTTTGTTTTTTCAGTTTCCCTGAATTCAGGCTCTTCAAATATCAATTCAGGGAATTTTTTGCATCCCAAGTTTTTTTCTAATGAACCCTGTGAAGAAGGAACTGAAATTAATTTTAATTTCATAAAAAGAAATAGAAAGGAAAAGCTTTAATTCAATTATTTTTTTCTTATGATTTTAACGTCTTTTCCGTAACGCATGTATTCGACTTCTGCCCCGCCTTCAAGCCCTTTTACGTCATCAGGCTTTTTGCAGTCCATTGTTTCATAGCTTTCAGCATCCATTATCTGCACTAAATCGCCCATTAATGCAACAACTGTGGCATTGGCTTTTTTCACTATCGGCACTTCTGCATCTGCTGAAGTCGGCTTTAATAAAGTCCTTTTCTGGTTGTCAAACAAGCCCATTGCAGTAATTCTTGCCTTTGCCGCCCCATGCTTTCCTGGTTTTGATTTTTCATAGCTTTTAATTGCACAAGGAAAACCATCAATTAACACATAACTTCCTGTTTTCAGGCTACTGACTGAAGCAAATTTCTTTTCTTCTTCCATTTAAATCACTTTGTGATTTAAAGCTTTAAACTCTTTGAGTTTAAATCCATTAAAAATCACTTAAGGAAATAAAGTGGATTTGGTTTAAATAGTTAATGATTTAAAGAATTCAGGCAGTTTATCTGCTTGAAATATTTGGTTTTCCAATAGAAATTTAAAGAAAACGAGACTTTATATAAATGAATTAAAGAGGCAGAATATGTTTGAATCCATTAAAGACAAGTTTCCTTTCAAGAGGGAAAAACCTAGGAATATTGCGGCTTTTGTTGACGGTCCCAATATTCTGAGAAAGGAACTTGATGTTGATTTAGCTGAAATAAAATCCCGTTTAAGCAAATTCGGAAAAATTAAAATCGGAAGGGTTTATCTGAATCAATATGCTTCAAATAAATTACTGGAAGCGGTTGTGAACCAGGGCTTTGAGCCATTGATTTCTGTAGGGGACATTGATGTTTCAATGGCATGCGATGCTGTTGAAACAATTTTTAATCCTTCAATTCATACAATTGCTTTTGTTACAAGAGACAGTGATTTTTTGCCTGCAATAATGAAGGCAAAAAGGGCGGGAAAAGAAACAATTGTAATGATGGTTGACAGGGAGGCAGCGGTTGCATTAAAGAACCATGCCGATAAATTAATTGTTTTGGAGTGAATTAACTTGAATTTTCCTGTAGGTAAAATAACTGATGAAGAAATTAAGGTAAATGAATTTGACTGGAAAAAAAAATTAGCTGAATTTGAGTCAGCCCAGTTCAATGGCTTTATTGTTGTGACAATTGAAGGAGTCAATGGCTTGGAGGAAGGGGTTTTGTTTTTTCAGAAAGGGAATGCAGTTGCTTCATTTTATGAATTCACTAAATTTGGTTTGCCTGTAAAAGGAAAAAAATCACTTGAAATGTTTTTCAATGCATTGAATGCTGAATATGGAATAGGGGAAATCCATAAGCTTTCAACCCAGCAAATGGAATTAATCCTTGCATTCAATGAAGATATTAAATTTGATAAGCCAAAAAACAAAAGGGAATTAATGGGCTTGTTTACTGACAGATTTTCCTCAATTTATGCAAGGGAAACCTTAAGTGAGGTGCTTGAATCAATTGAGTCCAAATCAGAAGTGTTTAAAAGAATTGGTTTAACAAACTTAGGTAGATAGGGATGAAAAATGGCTTTAATGCTTAAATTCAGGAATGCATTGAAATCCTTTGCAGTAAAGGTATTGGATGTTGATGACACAAGCCTTCCTCAGGATCATTTAGATATATTAAATGACTTCAGAAAAAAATTCAATTTCAACTATATTCCAAAAGACTTGGATGAGTTTCTGGATTTGCTGAAAAAAAAGCATTTAGTTGATTCCATAAGCGTTTCAAACCTGAATGGAAAATTAATCACTTCAACCAATGGCAACGGATTAAGCGAATCCCTTACCGGAAGCGCATTATTTAATTTCATTAAGTCAGAGCTTCCTCAAAGCGAGGTTTTATTGATTAAGGAAAAAAACTGGTTCATGATTTTTTATTTGCACCAGAAAATTTATGTTGTGCGTTCTCCGGCAAACCTTTCCATGATGGAATTAAAGGTTTTGGCTTCAGAATTAGAGGAATTTCTTGAAAAAAACAAATCAGGAGCAAACTAAAGCTTTTTTAATTTATTACTTATTTTTCTTTTAAAGGAGAATGCAAAATATGGCCAGAATAATTTCATTGCTGTCAGGAAAAGGCGGAGTCGGAAAAAGCTTAGCTTATGATGAATTCATTAGTTTAGCTAATGGTTCAGTTATTCAAATAGGTCCTTATATAGATGATTTGATTGAGGAAAGGAAACAAGAAGTTAAACAATTAATTTTTAAGAGAACAGATGGAAAAGAAGAAATATTTGAAGTAATAATGCCTTCTAATGATTTAATCTTAGACGCCGTTAAATTTGATGCAAAAAAACAGAAAATTAATTCAGAAATAAATCTGCCGATTGCTTTAATGAGAAAACCAGCCCCGGAAAAATTAACTAAAGTTAGCTGTGCTGCAGGAAGTGTTTCTGTAACCCCTGAACATAAATTTATTGTAATGAGAAAAGGGAAATTAACAAAATTAAGGGCTGATGAAATTAAAGAAAAAACAGATTACTTGCTTTTGTTGAATTCAACTAATTCAATTCAATTTTTGGAAGAAAAAGTCCCAATTGAAGTTGCTGAATTATTCGGTTATTTGATTGGGGACGGCTACATGGAAGGCTATAAAATACATGTTTTTTGTGCATCAAATGATCTTCTTCCAAAAATTAGAAAAAATTTTGAAAGCGTTTTTGGTTCATATAAAGAAATTGTTTCAAGAAAGCTTCATAGAATATCTTTTTTTAGAAAAGAAACAGTAAAAGAATTATATGAGAAATATGGAGTAAAAATTTCAAAAGCAGAAAACAAAGAAATTCCTGTACAATTATTTAATTCATCAAACGAATCAGTCGCTGCTTTTTTAAGGGCATTATTTGACTGTGATGGCTCAGCACATATTGGGCGAAGGGAAATAGAGTTTGATTCAAAGAGCAAAAAACTTGTTTATCAAACGGCTTCAGTTTTGAGAACAAGATTTGGAATTCTTTCTCAAATAAAACAAACATTTAAAATTGCAAGAAATGGAAAAATGAAAGAAAAAGGAGAATATTGGAGATTATATTTAACAGGGGAAAATGCAGTGAAATTTGCCCATTTAATCGGCTTTAACTATTCTAAAAAACAAAACAGGCTGATGGAACAAATTAATGATTCAAAAGAATTTAATACAAACATTGATTTATACCCTGTCGGGAAAATATTGAAACAGATTAGGCAGGAATCAAATATTTCTGGACCAGAACTTGCAAAAATATTAAATTGTTCAAAACAAATGATCTACGAATATGAATGGGAAGATTATGCTTTATCAAAACAAAAACTTGAGAAATACATTAAAGCATTTGAAAAACTAACTGTTAAAAATGAAGCGTTGGATTGGCTTAGGTATTTAATTGATTCAAACATTGCTTTTAGAAGAGTTGATGAAATTGCCCAGATAACCTATGATAATCCTTATGTTTATGATTTTCAAATATCTGATGAAGGCGGTCATTTTACTCATGCAACAGGAATAATTGTTTCGAATACAACCATTACCGCAAATTTAGGAATTGCCTTGGCAAAAAGAAACATGAAAGTATGCGTTATTGATACAGATGTTGCAATGGCAAATCTTTCACTGATTTTCGGCATGCAGGCCGCGCCGATAACACTTCATGATGTTTTATTGGGAGAAGCAAATATTCATGATGCAATTTATGACGGCCCTAATGGATTGAAAATAATTCCTTCTGGATTAAGCCTTGATTCTTACCGAAGGGTTGATGTTGAAAGGATTTCTTCAGTGATTGAATTAATTAAAAATCAGTTTGATTATATTCTGCTGGACTGCCCTGCAGGAATTGAAAAAAATGTAATATCTGTGCTTGCCGCATCCACTGAAGCATTATTAATCACTTCACCTGACTCGCCTTCAGTTGCAGATGTATTAAAGGCAAAAATTACAACCCAAAGAATCGGCGCCAAAACAATCGGGGTAATAATTAATTATTTCCGCGGAGAAAAAGGCGAAATTTCAAAAGAAGACATAAGCAAAATGCTTGAGCTTCCGATTTATGGCGTAATTCCTTTTGATGATGAAGTAAGAAGAAGCTTTATGAGCGAAAAAAGCAATCCCATTATTTTAAAGAATCCAAAAAACTCGTTTTCAGTTGAAATACAGAAAATTGCAGGAAAACTTGCCGGGTTTCATACTGAAACAAAAACAGAAAAAAAAGAAGGATTTATTTCAAGGCTTTTAAATAAATTATTTAAAAAAAATAAAAAGGTGAAAAAATGAATATAGATAAACCATTTGATTTCTTAAACCAGTCAAAAAACAAGGACGTATTAGTTGTACTAAAAGGAGACCTGCAGTTCAGGGGCAAATTAAAAGCATTCGATGTGCACATGAACATTGTACTGGATGAAGCAGAACAACTGGAAAACGGGGAAAGCAAAAAGAAATACGGGCAATTGATTTTACGCGGGGATAATATCCTGTTTTTGAGCCCTTGAATTTTTAATTTTCCGCACTGGAACTCTACTCTTCCAAAGCGTTTATAAATGCTAAATTCTTTTTCAAACATATAATTAAAAACATTTATTATAATTTATTATAATAGTGTTTTTTATGAGTGTTTTTGAGAGCAAGATAAGAATGGTTGGAACTTCATTTGGTTTGTTAATTCCAAAAGACGTTGTTCTTGAGGAAAGCATTAAGAAAAACCAGACAGTTAAAGTGGCAATTCTGAAAAGAGATTTGTCTTTATTGGATAAATCTTTTGGCTCAGTTAAAACCAAGCCATTCAAAAGAGATCATTCAGATAGAGTGGTTTAATGTTATTGGATACTTATGTCTGGATTGAATTGTTTAATGGAACAGATAAAGGTGAAAAAGTCAAGCAATTAATTCAGTCCAATGCTTGTTTTACTTCTTCTATTTCTTTGGCTGAATTAAGTGAATGGATTGAAAAAGAAAAACTCAACAGAAAAGAAATTCTTTCATATGTTAAAAATTTTTCGGCAATAATTGAAGCAGACCAAAAAACAATGGAATTAGCCGGAATAATTAAAGTTCAGAAAAGAAAAGAAATGAAAGGATTTGGATTGGTGGATGCAATAATTCTGGCATCTGCAAAAGAATTTAATCTTACAGTTGTTACTGGAGACAAGCACTTTAAAGAAGAAAATTCATTGATTCTTTAAGTTAAATTTAATAAGAAATCCTTAGATTTAATTATAGTTATGGGCTAGTGGTTTGACACTTAGTTCAATTATTATTCCTTAAATTTTTGTTCTCACCACCTCCTTTTTAGAATTTTTTCATTTAAAGAACTTGAGTTCTTTAAATATTTCAATTTCTTCGAAATTGAAATCATTTCACTTAAATTTTGTCAGCTTAAACCTTTCTTCGCTTCGCTCCAAAAGGATTTAATGCTTCCAAAATTCCGAACCGTTTCATGAAAAAATTCATTATTTTTGGAGGTGATTCGATTTGAATCAAAAATTTAATAAAAATCTGGCACCGGAAGCGTGCTCTTCCGAAATTACTTATAAAGCGAAAAAACTTTTTTTAGCTATGAATGGTTTTTCCTTAGAAGAAATCGAAAACAAGAGGGTTTTGCTTGAAAACCCAAGAAATTTCTTTGATTTAATTAAAGATTCTTCAAAATACAGTTCTTGGAAAGAGCTAGTGAATAGTGTTGATTGTAGTAATACTTCTTTGAAAGCTTATAGAAGAGGCGAATTGACATTTAAAGGAAATGTGTTTCTTGAACTTTTAAATTATTTAAATGAAGAGCAAAGAAATGAAATTTGTTCTAGTGTAGAACTTTTAGATAAAAATTGGGGCGCGAGTAAAGGCGGTCGTTGTTGTATTGAAAATAAGAAAAAGAGATTAGGTGAAAAAGGCTTTCTTGAACACTTAAAAAAAATTAGAGAAGCTGCTGGTTCACCTAGTCTTTCTCTTTGGCATAAAAAAATGAGAGAAGAAAATCCTGTTCTTTATTCTCAAATTCAGAAAGAACGATGGAGAAAACGATGGTTAAAACTGTTAGAAGTTTGGAGAACAGATAAAAGAGTAAGACAAAAATCAATCAAATCAATAAAAAAAAGATATGGTGAAGATCATTTTTCAAAACTTGGTTTAAAAACAGTAGAAAATCAAAAGATGTTTCCAAGAGAAAAAGAAGTCAAAAAAATAATAGATTCATTAGATTTTGATATTGAAATTCATAAAACAATTTTGGGTTCTAATGTTGATTTTGTTTATAAAAAAGAAGAAGAGCTTGTTGGCGTTGAAGAAGTTCTTGGATTCAAAAAGAAAAAAGCATTATGTTTTTTTGATATTTTAGTTTTGTATGAAAAATACAAATCAATTAATAAAAAACACAAAATACCTTTCTTTATTTCAACGTGGTATGAAGTTGATTTGAAATATAAAATCGAAAGATTTCCTTTAGAGTTATTAATTTGGAGTTGTGAAAAAGGAATGACTCCTATTTTGATGGATTCTGATTTTTTTGGGAACACTAGAAAAAATATTTTTTTAGGGGAAAACAATAATGATGGCTTAATTTCTTTTTTCAAAGATAATTTAAAGAATAGAGCAAAGCTTTTGAAGCGAGGTGCTTTAAGTCAATTAAATCAATCATTCGATGCTTTGGAAAAAGAAACTCATGAAATACTTAACTCTAAAAATTTGAAACCCAAAGGAAAAAAATTAATTAAGACAAAATATGAAACATTTATTGTTCCAGATAATTACTTTGAATTAAACGGAGAAAAATACGTTGTACTTATATCAAAAGCAGATCTTTTTGGAGTAATTGGTTCTTGTGCTTTATTAAAGGAATTAGTGTCTCCTGAAATTAAAACAATAGGAATAGTTTCAAGTTTGGTTAAAAGAGAGACTAAAAGACGTGCTTCAACTAATTTATTAAAAACTTATGTTGATTATTTCTATAGTTCAATTAGTGATTTTGAACAAAATTTTATGGGGCCCTTGGCTCAGCCTGGTAGAGAAGGAAAACTAGTTATTAGAGATTTTTCTTCGCCAAAAGCGCCACATTGGCAATGAGCTAGATTTCACTAAATTTGTGGAGGCCGCGGGTTCAAATCCCGCAGGGTCCAATTCAATTCAAAGAGGTTTTATTATGACAAAAAAATTATTTTATGAAGATCCTTATATGAAAGAATTTGAAGCAGAAGTAGTTGAAGTAAATGAAAACAAAGTTGTTTTGAGTGAAACTTGTTTTTTTCCTGAAGGCGGAGGACAAGTTGGGGATACAGGAGAATTAAATGGATTAAAAGTAATTAATACAATTAAGGAAGGCGCGGAATTAGTTAAAGCAGGAGATCAAGTAATTCCTGCTGGAGGAAAATTAATTCATGTAATGGAAT